>JACDGI010000682.1 GCA_013821665.1 Anaerolineae bacterium | reverse complement strand
CGGACATCGAGGGGCTCGCCTCATTTTTCATTGCTGAGGATAACAGATTAATTCTTATCGGTGCGCCAAGCGAGCGTCCCCCAATTCAGTGCCTCGATACGCGATGACTTCGGCAGCGTGATCGGTTGGACTTTACCGCCGTTCACCATGACCAAACCATTGTTATCGATATAAGCAGCTTCTGTGCCATCAGGCGAAATCGCTAACCACATTGATTCGTTACTGGTTGCCGGTTCATTGAACGTCGTCTGAAACTCCGTGAGCTTGTGACCACCTTGCCACATCGTCCACTGACAAGCGCTGCCTCGCTCACAGGAACCTTCACGCAAACTGATTCCGTCAGGTGCGGTAGCGTTATATAACTCGACCTTGCCGACATCTTCTACAGGCGTTCCTGCTGGAAATTCACTAAAATGGGGTGCTTCAGATCCTTGGGCAAGGCTGCCGGTCATGAGCATATGCTTGTCGCCAGAGTTGAGCCAGCGATACGGGAAATCATCGAACTGGCGTCGTGGCAGGCTCATCAGCACTTTGCCACCTCGATCATAGACGCGGAATAAAAACCCGCCTTCATGGGGTGAGACTATCGGCAAAGCGATGCCAACCGCGCCCCACAAAGGTATGGCAGGAGCGACATCATCCGGTGGATAGGTTGCCAAAATGGTGGACTTTTGCCCTTTAAGATCGTATTCGACAAGGCGTTCGCCAAAGCTGAACCCCCGTTCTGTCCATGCTAAAGCGGTGCTGTCCGGCGACCAAACTGGATCGGAATGTGTGTAACCCTCGGAGAGATCCCGATCATCACCTTTGAAGGGTGTATAACCTTGGGGTTGGCTGGCGATTTCGGCTGATTTGCCGGTGCTTAAATCCAGAAGTTCAATATTGGTGGATAAGACTCCGGCTACGCCGCCACCGTTGTCGAAGAATGGCAGGATTTCCTTCGCGAGCGATTGATAGGCGATATACTGCCCATCAGGCGAAATAACCCCATCGTCCGTATGACCATCGTGGGTGAGCAGATTTAGCGTGCCGGAATCCGCATCAAACGACCACAAATCAGCATCGAGATAAGGCTCAGAATCTCCCGATCCAATTGTGAGGATTAAGGGTGTAGATGCTGTTTCAGCACGGGTCGGATATAAGCTGCTGCCAAGCAAAAGACTAAGGGTCGCTAACAAAATAATCGGAACCTTCATGGATAATGCTCCCTACGCATAATCAATATGTGCTATCAAACGTGGGCGGTAGGACTACCTTAAGTGGTGGAGGCAAGATATACCCCACCCCCAGCCCCTCCCCAAAACACAGGGAGGGGAGAAAATGCAAAATGCAGGTCGAAAAATGATTGTTTTCAGCATGAAAATCAATCTCCACCGTTTAGTGTGGTGCTACCACGTGGGCAGATGGTGACCATATATAGAAATTGTCCTGAATATAGCGTTGATTTCTCCCATCGATTGCAAAGGAGATGAAACCGCTGCCGCCCAGTGCGACCTTTTCACCAGTAACATGATTGAAGGCGATAATTGGTGCTTCCAACGGGTCTTGAAAACCGACATCGTTCTGTAGTTGATCAGGCTTCAGTACCGTGTAAAGCCACCAAGTATCGTCTGGTGAGGCAGTAATAAGATATGATCCGGCCTCCGGTAACAACGTTGTCTTGCCGGTATCCAAGTCTATGCCTAGAGTACGGTCATCACCCGCTTTGACTGATATGGGCTGGAAATACCATTTGGCATCAGCGCTCCAATCCATCTGCCAATAGTTATTTTTTTCTAGTTTGCTTGGACTGGTCACATCGTTATCGGAGAAGAGAAGCTTATTTCCGTCATAAATTTGGATGACAGGATTACCTTTTGCGTCATTATATGACAATGAGAAGCGTGAGGTTCGCGGGGCAAGCCTAATAAAGCCGGGAATATCCGTATCCTCCGCAGGCGTTGGCGATACCTTATAAAAATCGGCATCGGTGCGCGCAGTTTTGGTCAGCGTAATCTGGCTAATTCGGGTCTGTTCAGGCGTATTGAGAACATTCCACAATTGCAAATCGTCTCCATCCGTTCCCAATACCTGACTCATTTTATCCGCCGTCCCTGTATCCTCTATCTTGCCGGTGGCTAGATCTAAACGCATCAACCGTTGGTCTTTAATAAAGGCCGCAAAGTCTTGATCGCGCGAGACAAATAAACTTCCACCTTGCGACAGAATGGTTTCTTTGCCGGTTTCAGGGTCGACACGTACGATATTCTCGTTAACCAGATCATAAGATGAGGCGGCTAACAAGTAAGAGGGTTTCTGGTTTATCTCAACCCATTGGTCATAACTGCCATAGTTAAGCCGATCAGAGTCAACGCCTGACAAATCCGTTTTCAACTTCCCTGTGTGAGCATCCCAAATTTGAATACCGATATTGCCACAGAGATATTGATAGGTGATGAGGTAAGAAGGCTGCCAACTGACCACACGAGTCGGACAATCAGAATTTTGAGGAATGATTTGCGGGTGCTGGGGGGACTGTAAATCAACCCAATCGGCGGTACTGTTCATACTGCGGCTCAAACGCATATAACGACCGTCAGTCGAGAGTCCCTCAATTTGAGCCCAGTCCAGACTGCGATCCAATTTGGGTAGGACAACGACCGGATTATATTGGTCGGATGTAATGTCATAGCTATAAATAGCACGGGCTTTTTCCGTGTCATCCGCCGGAAAGGCAGTGATATATAAGGTCTTGCCATCTGGTGACCAGACGGGATCAATATACGAAAAATCCCCCTTACCGAAATAGGAATTATCGAAGGTGCGAAGGCGCCACGTCTGGTCATCCATGAGGGTCGCTACGCTGACGTGGTTATCATGAGGAAAGGCTACGGCGTAGAGAGGTTGTGCTTGAGCATTTGCCTGAACGACCTTCAGGCTTAAAACACTTAGGAACATCGCTAAAACGAATATTCGCCGCATAAAAACTCCTTTTAAGACGCATTCTAGAGTTATTTATGTGCAATGACGTTTATTTATTGCAATTTGTTCCCAGTGGATGCAATACAAATAACTATTTCATCTATCGTTATTGAGTCCAAAGAGATGTTACCCAAAAGGATACTCATCAAATAATTTACAAGTGGTTGAGTTATATCAAGGTTGATAACGGGTGCAACATCGTTTGAAAATAGGTCAGACAACCCATGAAGGTTGGGGTTATGTGGCTCATAGCCGAGATGCGAAAGGCTTCTAGAGTGAAGGTAGGCTTCAATTGAGGAGGGTGTTTATCAGTGTTTCGCTGAGTGACAGACAAATTGAAACATTTTAAGCATCCTCATTTTTACAGCCATTTCTTACGAAAAAACTGAACGCAATATTGAGGTGAGTATTCACTATGAGTGAACAAAATCAATCCAACCCGACGGCGATGGTAAATGTGACACAGAACGAGCGGACGATTTCGCTAGTTGGTGGCAGCGTTTTGACGGTGTTTGGTGTGGTGATTGCGATTACCCGACGTAATCCGGTGGGCATCTTGGTGGCGCTGCTGGGCGGTGGTTTAGTCTATCAAGGGACAACAGGCCACTCACCATTGTATCGGCTGATGGGATCAAACCGCGCCGTGCGTACCAATCCACAAAATGTGAGCGTGCCGCATGAACAAGGCGAACATATCGTCGCGGTGGTGACTATCGACAAGCCAATTGAGGAATTGTATTCGATTTGGCGGAACTTCGAGAATTTACCGAATATCATGTCTTATTTGGACTCGGTCAAAATTGTTGACGACACCCATTCGCGTTGGACTGTCAAAGCCCCAGCGGGCATGATGGTGAGTTGGGACGCTGAGGTTATCAATGAAGTGAAAAATCAGGTCATCGGTTGGCGGTCACTGGATAACGCGCAGGTGGCGAATGCCGGTTCGGTACGCTTCCGTCCTGCGCCCTACGGCAAAGGAACGGAGCTGCGAGTGACATTGGAGTACGTGGCACCGGGGCAGAAGTTGGGTGTCGCGGTCGCCAAGTGGCTCGGCCAAAACCCTGAGCAGCAGCTTCAGGATGATCTTGACCGATTCAAACTGTATATCGAGAGTGGCTCTTTTATACCCTATCCGCTTGAGAAGCCAGCGCCAGCAGCTTCAACCCATACAGACGAGGGGC
This sequence comes from Anaerolineae bacterium, assembly GCA_013821665.1. Classification (GTDB taxonomy): domain Bacteria; phylum Chloroflexota; class Anaerolineae; order Aggregatilineales; family Phototrophicaceae; genus CFX2. The sequence continues at coordinate 278 of JACDGI010000682.1, read as the reverse complement.
AATTCCGAGTACAGGATGAGGTGCAATACAACGAGGCGCAAGAACCGGAAGCACCCGCAGCCGATGACCTTAACCATAATATGCCCGGTTAAGAAAACGAACCGCTAACCAGCAGTCCGTAAACCTGCCTCCCCCCTTAGACAGGTCTCCATTTACGACTGATGAAACCGCCCCTCACTTATTATTGGGGCGGTTTCGTTTTTGGTAGAATCGAAGAGGGTTTGCCGCTGGCAAACCCGTACAAGGTGTATTTGATGAATAATTAATCGGTGGAGCGG
>JACDGI010000681.1 GCA_013821665.1 Anaerolineae bacterium | reverse complement strand
ATGAGGTACCGATGGGTGTAGAAGAAGTCGGGAAAAGTGAAGTTAAGGGCGCGGTTACATCAGGACCAGTTTATAGAGGCACCCCTGAAGATGGTTCGAATATCTATCAACTTGGCCCGGCCTATCTCGACGTGTGTGCTGATATACACCCGCGTGAAGTACAGAATTTTATTAGTGCGGTCGGAGAGGAATTTGCTGTTACGATGAGTTCAGCGGTTGCGGTGTGCGATTATATCGACCCGTCGCTTTCAGCCGCGCCATACCCGATGCTTCAGCCTATTCTCTTGGCATCACGCAAAAGCTGCCATTCGAAGGGTAATTGGTATTTGCAGGCTGGTGATCATCATTATCGATTTTCGATCTTTTCGCATACGCCGGATTGGCGGGATGGCCGGAAACCCGCTGTTGCCGCTAACCATGATCTGTACGCGGTCGTCGCTGCGGAACCATTGTCTGATGCTCAGTTGCCGCCAATAAAAAGTTTCGCGAGTGTTTCAGCGGATAACATTATGATCACAGCAATCAAAAAGGGTGAAGATGACGACAGTGTAATCGTGCGAGTAGTCGAAATAGATGGTAAAGATACCAATGCCGAAATACAACTGAATTTCCCTGTGCAAGCGGTGAAACACACCAATTTGATTGAAGAGGACGAGCGCCCAATGCAATTTGAGGTCGACAAGCTGTCTGTTTCGGTTGGTCATCACGCTATCGAGACATTCAAGTTTTTACCCGGTTAGATGTGAGAAGAGCGTTTCCTCCAGCAGATAGGCTAGATATGAATGCAGGAGGATTGAACCCCTGCATTTCTTCACTATCAAGGAAAACTAGCAAAGTAATCGATGTATTGGGATATAGGTTTCATACTTGATTAACGTTGTCCTTCACTAATCCATATTCAACTGTTTTGTTTTCGATAATGTGTCACTTATTCACGTTGTATCAATACTGGTTAGACTTGCTTAGGAACCCAAGAGGGGTTACATCGTATTGAGTAACCATCCGCCATCTGCCGCGATCTCAGAACCGACCACGAAAGATGAATCCTCAGATGCCAAGAACAGTGCGACCTTTGCAATCTCTTCCGGACGGCCAAGTCGCTTGACAGGGGAGCGGCTGACACGCGCGATATCTTGTGCATCAAGAATTGCTTTTGACGAATCAGAGCGTGTCAAGAGGTTTGTCGCAGTTGGACCAATTGTGATGGTATTGACTCGAATGCCACGACCAATTAGTTCAGCTGCCAGCGCTCGTGCCAGTGCATGAATCGCACCCTTGCCAGCAGTGTAGAGTGAGCTATCTGCGATACCCGTCATCGCGTTGACCGAACCGTTGAAGATAATGGATGCAGGCGAATTAAGGATAGAAAGTGCTTTTTGGACAGTGAAATAAGCACCCTTAAAGTTGGTGTCAATCATTTCATCAAAAGCGGTTTCATCAATCATCTCCAAGGGCGCACCCTTGAAAATACCAGCGTTGACAAAAAGAATATCCAACTTGCCAAATGTCTCGCGTGTACGCGCCATTAGCCGGTCAATATCCCTTAACTTTGAAATGTCGGCTTGAACAGCCACCACATCCGCGCCGAGTTGGTTGGCAACCTCTTCAAGTGTTTTAAGATTACGCCCTGAAATGACGACTTGCGCGCCATTGTCATGAAATTCTTTGGCCGTCGCTAGACCAATGCCACTGTTGCCCCCGGTAATTAAAGCAACTTTACCTTCAAGTAAACCCATAATGATTTTCCTTTCAACTCGGCACTCGTCCGTCACTTGCGTAATTGTTATGTGACAAACAAGAGGATATGAGGTTTATAGAACTTCAAGCTCACAGCGAATGCAACTTGATTTGGTTAGCATACGTTGCTCCGAGCGTCATTGTCGTCAGGATTTCTACTGACTTCAAAGTAAACAAGATAAGAAGCAAATCAATTGACATGAGGATTGATGTATTTTTTTGAGGCGGGTAGGTACCTAAATGCTTCTCAGGCTGTGGTGTGTGATTTCTTAGGAGGGCTGGTCTTCAATTGCTCCCAAACTACGTAAGCTGGTTTTCTGTATTTCGTTTAGCCCTTTAATTCCGGTGATGTTGAGTCGTTCATAAGGGCGGTCACGCCGAACGGTTTGAAGATGTTGTCCCGTCCGTAAGTCCCAGAGCATAATTGCGCCATCATCACCGCAGCTTGCAAGTTTGGTTCCATCGGGACTTCGTTTGAGTGACCATACCGTCCTTTGGTGGGCTTGCTTTACCAGTACACACTTACCACTTTGTATACTCCACCAGCGCAGCATCCCATCACTACTGCCGCTAATTAACACATCGCTATGCGGACTCCATGCTAATGAATAGATTGTCGCTGCCCCAAGCTGGCCTTCAAAGCTATGTATGCGCGCGCCGTTCTGCGGATCCCACAGGAATAACTCGCCGCCATCAATATCACTTCCACATGATGCCAGATATGTTCCATCGGGACCCCAAGCAATGGCCGTGACCCTATTGTGATGCCCTGCTAAAGTTTGAACCAGTTCGCCACTCACTGCATCCCAAATATAGACATTCCCGTCCTCACCCGCACCGCTCAGCAGCCCACCATCAGGGCTCCAACCAACCTGACAAATCCATGCAGAGAATTGATCGTCCGACCATCGGTGTTCTTCACCGGTCATCTCGAACACTTGCACACCGCGCCGATTTGTGCCACATGCCAGTCGTGTTCCATTGGGACTCCATGCGAGGCTGTAGAAGACGTTGCCCTCATCCTCAGGATGGTACAAAAGTTGTCCCTCATTTGCCGAATTTGTATCCCATAAATGGATTGCTTTATTCCATCCGCTGCTTGCTAACCACCGACCATCAGAACTCCAACCAACACCAAAAATGGATCCGATTTGTCCGTCCAAGAGGCGTGGTGGCTTGTTTCCCGCAACATCATAAATAGTTACGAATGTATCTGTGCCGCCGCTAACCAATTGACTTCCATCGGGACTCCAGTCAATGGCATAGAGTGAATCAGCGTAACCCTGAATAACACTAACATATTGCCCGTATACCACATCCCATACACGCAGTGTACCGTCCTCGCTCCCACTAATCAGCTTCTGGCTGTCAGGCGTGAATGCCAATCCTACGACATTGCTGTCATGTTTTAAGAGTGCCGCTTGATAACCTCCTTGTTCAGCGCGCCAAAGACAGATTGCGTGGTCGCGACTGCATGTGGCAAGTGTTCGCCCATCTGGACTCCACGCCACACGCTGCACCCAGTCGCTATGCATTGTAAGTGTGTCCAACAAACGCCCGCTAGCGAATTCCCACAGTTTCACTGTGCCATCCCAGCCAACGCTGCATAATGTCTCCCCGTCAGGGGAGAGGGCTAATCCGTCCACCCAATTGATATGCTCGGACAATACGCGTAGGACTTTAGCTGTTCCGTCAGTATGAATTTCCCATAGGCGGATAATGCCATCGCGGTCTCCAGTCACGATCACGCTTCCATCGAGATTCCAGATGACTGCGGGTACAGGTGTCGTATGCAACAGCGCGACCAGTCGTGTTCCCGTCTTAACATCCCAAAGCTGGACGATTCCGTCATTCCCGCTGCTGGCAAGAGTTGCACCGTCAGGTGAAAAGACCACACACTTAACTAGGCTCGCGTGTCCGCCTGACCAGAGTAAGACACCAGTGTCAAATCCCACAGCTTGAGCGTGCTATCCCAGCTTCCGGTTGCCAGCGTGCGTTCATCGGGGCTAAATGCAATGGTTGGAACGGTTTCGACATGGGCACGCCATGCACGCTGCAAAGTCAGACCATCCGCTCCCCACAGCCAAATTTCTCCGCTTCGGCTTGCTGCCGCCCAGTATTTCCCCTTGGGACTGATGGCAACTGCCATCAAAGCATCAAAAATCTGGGTAAAGGTACTGTCCAGTATCATTGCTCCTGAAAAGCTGGCATCTTGCATATCGATGCCTTGAAGTGAGGCTCTTCGTATGGATAAATTGGAGAAATCGAGGCCACGCAAATGTCCACGTAAGATTTTCAATAATGCTAGTAGATTAGCGGGCGCATAGCCTTGCTCAGCCTCGGTGGTTTGCCGGAAATGAGCAAGCAATTCGGTGAGCCGATCTTCAACTTCGGACGGCCTTCGATACCGAATGCGAAGTTGATTCAGCACCATACTCACAATGAGACGTTCTTGTGTTTGACGGACGTATTCACGGCTGTGGGCCAACTCCAGCCCATATTCAATCAATCGATCCAATTTGCCCGATTGAATTTCCTCACCGACCTCGACAATCAGCCGAGCTGTAACATATTCTAAAACCACAGATTGCAGGGCAAAAGTGCCTTTATCACGCCCACGATCAATCAATGAACGGCGGTAAAGTGCCTCAATCGCCTCTAATAAGCGGTGACGGGGAGCGCTT
>JACDGI010000680.1 GCA_013821665.1 Anaerolineae bacterium | reverse complement strand
AAGAAGTGGCGCAAGAGGTTTCTGGCGTAGCCCATGTCCATAACCAGCTAAAGATCAAAAAACCGCAAAGTCCGCTCGTTCAAAACACCACTGGCAAGCAATAAACCCTGTTCTATAGGGCAAATTGTTGACGCAATGCCGATCATATGGTAATTTTGTCGGCATGAAAATGTGTGCATGTCTCCCCACTTCCTGTTGTGACGCGATGTGTTGTTGTATCGCCATATTCGAGTCGCATCTTTCCGGAAGGGTTTAGCACAAGAGACAACCACCATCACTTGCTACACGAAACCGATCCGAAAGATCGGTTTTTTTGTTGTTAAGCAGGGGATGAAGTTTATGTAGCAGTCCGTTTTTGGTTAATACAGTCGCCGTAATATGTCGATTTATGTTTTAAGGATGTGAGCAGATGGCAAGTAATTGGAAAGATGTGCTGGAAGGGCAGATTCCTCCAGATCGAAGTGCGGATATTGAAACCTTCGCCGGTCAGGTCGAGCTGCGTAAGCAGAAGAAGGTCGATGAAAAAGTATTTGCGGAAACCCGCCTGCGCTGGGGCATTTACGGTCAGCGCTATGATAATGGTCAGCGCTACGATGGCGTGAAGACCCAAACCATCGTTTATCCCGCTGGTGATTTAACCAAAGGGCCAACCACTTTTTGGGACGCTCCCGGTATGCTGCGTATCAAGATTCCGTTCGGCGGCGTGAATCCCGAACAGATGGAAGTGCTGGCACAGGTCGCCGATGAATACTCGGATGGCATTTTGCACGTCACCACGCGGCAGGACTTCCAACTGCATTTCGTCCACATTGAGGACACACCGGATTTGATGCGGCGTTTGGCGGCTGTGGGTATCACCAGCCAAGAGGCTTGCGGCAATACCGTCCGCAACATCACCGGCTGCCCGCTGGCGGGTGTGTGCCATGACGAGGCCTTTGATGTGACTCCGTATACCAAGGCGATGGCTTATTTTCTGCTGGGACATGGCGATACACAGGACTTCGGACGCAAGTTCAAGACCGCCTTTTCGGGCTGCGAGCAGCACGCTTGTGCGCTGGTCAACATGCATGACTTCGGCTTGCTGGCGCGTACCAAAGTGGTGGATGGTGAGACCAAGCGCGGTTTTGCAGTGTTTGTTGGTGGCGGATTGGGAACGGTTCCGCAGCAAGCCAAGCTGCTGGACAGCTTCGTCAGCGAGGAAGAAATCATGCCGATTGCCCAGTCGATTGCGCGGGTGTTCGCGCGTTTGGGCGAGAAGAAGAACCGTAACCGTGCCCGTATGAAATTTCTGGTGGAACAGGTGGGCATCGAAGAGTTTCGTCGTTTGGTGTTTGCCGAACGCGAGACCCTTTCGCCCGACATTCGTTGGACAGAATACCTGAACGAACTGCCCAACTACAAAGAAATTCCAGCCAAACAGCCGTTTTCGTTGAACGGTCAAGCGCGTCCCGAAGGCTTCGAGGAATGGTACCAGACCAACATTTACAAGCAGCGTCAAGAAGGTTATGCAGTCGTTTATATCAACCTGCCTTTGGGTGATATGACCTCGATGCAAATGTTCAAATTGGCTGATCTGGCGCGTAAATATGCCGGTGACAGCGTTCGTACCACTGTCGAGCAGAATATGGTGCTGCGCTGGGTATCCGAGTCCGATTTACCGGAACTGTACAGCGAACTCAAGGCGGTTGGATTAGCGAAACCGGGCATCGGCACCATCGTGGACATCACAAGCTGCCCCGGCACCGATACTTGCAAGCTGGGCATCGCTTCCTCGCGCGGACTATCGGGCGAGTTAGCCGAGCAGTTGACCGCTAAGATGGCGACCATGCATCCAGCCGTTAAAGAACTCAAGCTCAAGGTCAGCGGCTGCTTCAACTCCTGCGGTCAGCATCATGTGGCCGATATTGGTTTCTTTGGGAACAGCCGCCGATCAGGTAATTATCTCGTGCCACATTTTCAAGTGGTACTTGGTGGCAAGTGGAAAGAGAACGGGGGCAGCTTTGGTATGGCGATTGGCGCGGTGCCAAGTAAACGCGTGCCGGAAGTGTTGGAAGCCATCACCAACCGTTATGCGGGCGAACGCAACGAGGGCGAGAACTTCCAAACTTGGGTGACGCGTTTGGGCAAGAAAGAAATCAAGACCATGCTCGAACCTTTCACCAAGGTTCCTGACCATGATGTTGATCCGTCGTTTTACACTGATTGGGGCGACACACGCGAATACTCGCTGGGTGACATCGGCATCGGTGAATGCGCGGGCGAAGTGGTATCGTTGTTCTCGATGGAAATCGCCAAGGCCGAGTCTAACCACTTTGAAGGTTTGGTAGCCTTCGACGAGGGCAATTATGTGAAGGCTGACCAGAGTGCTTACCGTGCCATGCTGCTGGCGGCTTATGCGCTGGTGCGGACGCGCTTCCTTGCCTTACAAGACGAGCCCAACAAGATTGTCGATGAATTCCGGCGCACGTTCTTCGATACCAAGTTGTTCTTTGATCCGTATGCGGGTGGTAAGTTCGCCAATTACCTATTTGACCGCCACGAAAATCCGCCGACCAAAGTGGATGCCGACACAGCGCAGCATACTTTGGATGAGGCGCAGTTGTTTATTGAAGCCTGCCATTCAGCCGAGTCGCGGGTCAATGGTTCGATTATCGGGTTGAATAACTAGGACACCCCACCCCTAACCCCTCCCCATAGTAATAGGGAGGGGGATTTAAGGCATAATTTAAGGGACATAGAAAATGATTCCATTTCGGACGCAGGTGAAGTTTTTCCTTGATACGAGCAGCCCGATTGATGAGGCGTTGTTTACGGGTGTGTTCCAGCGCTGGATACAAGATAATGCGTTGGGCGAACTGTTAATCGACGTGGCGGATTACCGGCATGTGTTCCAGGGGCCGGGAACGGTCTTAATCGGTCACGAGAGCGATTATACGATTGATAACCGCGACGGTCGGATCGGTTTGCTCTACACCCGCAAGCGGCAGACGACCGAAGATGTGGCGACTCAACTACGAACCTCGCTGCAACGGGACCTCAAAGCAGCGCAACTGCTGGAACACGAGGCGGCTTTCAAACCGGCTTTGAAGTTCAACATCAGTGAGATCGAAGTGCGCTTTGTGGATCGTCTGCAATTCCAGAATAATCCGGCGACCTTCGACAGCATCAAAGATGATGTGACGGCGGCGCTGAGTGAGTTCTTCGGCGCGGCTGCGGTACAGATCGAGCCGGTGCAGGGCGATGTGCGGGATTTGTTCGCGCTGCGGGTGACGGCCTCTGGTGTGACGAGCCTCGCGGATGTGAAGGAAGCGCTCAAGTCGGGCGTGTAGTGGTCAACAGACTTCGTGTTTATAATGGGGGACTTCTGTCGGTAGTGTTACCTATAATCTTGTTATTCCAGCAGTTAAACCCGTCAAAAAGGTGTACGTCCAACAAGTCTTAGAAGCAATTGAGGAACTAACCCATGAACAAGACTCTTGAGTACTACCTATCGCTTCGCTATGACATCCATCTTGAAGGCCTTGAAGAAGGTGGATATGCCGCGACCATTCCCTTACTTAAAGGCTGCATGTCAGATGGCGAAACACCTGTCGAAGCCGTGACGAATCTTGAAGAAGCCAAAGCACTTTGGCTGGAAGGCGCTATCGAGCAAAATATTTCTATTCCTGAACCTCAGTATCATGATTATGGCAATGATATTCAGGAATCAATTAACCGTTTACTCGAAAAAGAGCGAACCAAAGCCTAATCTTTAGCCTCGCGGATGTGAAAAAGGCGGTGGGCAAATGTTCACTGCTTTTTGATTCACTTTATTGGCAAAGGTGGCGATAAACTTGGCAATTGCAAACCTTTTTTTGCGATTTGAATGTCAATCCGGCGGATGGCCCGGCTGCAACCGCGGCAATTTGGGTAAGGGAATGTCCGACGCCAACTTTGCCAAATGGCACTGTCGTTTCGGCGGATTTACGGAAGGCTGCCGCCGAACATGCAAGCAGATGAATCAAATAAGTTCCTCGTCATCCATTTGCTTAGCTTTGTTATATCTCTCTTCGAAGCCGCTAACTTTATCTTCCGCCCATTTTTGTATAGCAGGATCATTATCTTCAAGCCAGCCCCTCGCTATATCAAGTTCTCTCTTCAACTGATCTGAATAGCGTCCGCCATAAATGGTAAAACCAGCGGCTGGTCTTGTTACCCAATCCCTAACTTGCTTATCATCACCATATTGAATAATCAACTGCCGCGCAAGCTGAGGTAATGGTGATGTATTTGATTGTGCAATTGCGGCAAGTATTCTAGCTCCCTTAGGTTTGTTATTAGCTGCCCACTCTAAGAGTATTTCTGTTGGGACATTATATTCAATGTCCAATTTTGCTAAGGTATCTTCTGCAAGATAATTGGCACTCTTTGGACTGAGTAATGC
>JACDGI010000679.1 GCA_013821665.1 Anaerolineae bacterium | reverse complement strand
CCCATATTCTGATTTACGAAAAGAAGATCAGTGCTGCACAGGACATCGTCCCCATTCTGGAGAAGTTGCTCCAAATTGGCAAGCGCGAACTAGTCATCATCTGCGAAGATGTGGACGGCGAAGCGCTGGCAACACTCGTGTTGAACAAACTGCGCGGTATGCTGAACGTCCTCGCCATCAAGGCCCCCGGCTTTGGTGATCGCCGCAAGGCCATGCTGAACGACATCGCCATCCTCACCGGTGGTACCGTCATCAGCGAAGAAACAGGCCGCAAGCTGGAAACCGTCACCCTGCAAGACCTCGGTCACGCAGCTAAGGTTGTCAGCACCAAAGAAACCACTGTCATTATTGACGGTGCGGGCGAAAGCGCTGCGATCAAGGGTCGTATCGCTGAAATCCGTAACGAAATTGATGCCAGCACCAGTGACTATGACCGCGAGAAACTCCAAGAACGTTTGGCGAAGCTCAGCGGTGGTGTGGCGATCATTCGTGTCGGTGCCGCTACCGAAACCGAACTCAAGGAAAAGAAACATCGCGTGGAAGATGCCCTCAGCGCCACCCGTGCTGCTGTTGAAGAAGGTATCGTTCCCGGCGGTGGTGTTACCCTTATCAACGCCATCAGCGCCCTCGAAGGCCTGAAGTTGGACGGCGATGATGAAAACACTGGTATCGCTATCGTCCGCAAGGCATTGGAAGCCCCGATGAAGAAGATCGCTTCCAACGCTGGTCAGGACGGCGCGGTTATCATTCAAGAAGTTCGTCGCCAACAGAAGGCCAAGAAGAACTTGCGTATCGGCTACAACGTCCTCACCGACGAATATGTCGACACCATTGACGCTGGCTTCCCTGACCCGGCCAAGGTGACTCGTGGTGCAGTCGAAAACGCGGCTTCTATCGCCGCCATGATCCTCACCACCGAAGCCTTGATCACTGATGTGAAGGAACCCGCTGGGAATTCTCCTGCACCTCAGATGCCAGAGTACTAGGACTGAGTAGGGACGCGATACATCGCGTCCGTTTATGATGTAAATTACAGGGCGTATCCGCAAGGGTGTGCCCTGTTTTTATTTGTCCAAGTTTGACGTAATGGCAAAGTAATTTTCGCCAAAACCTTTCATATAGAACTTACGAAAATTTCCTTAATATATTGTAACCTTTCAACAAAATGGAGTTATGATTATTACTGAACGTTGATTTATTCTGTTTTCTCTAAGGTGAATGATGACTCCTTTAACTTTTGCTTATGCAAGTCGGCCGAATTTAGATGCATATTTGGACGAATGGAGAGCAAAATATAATGTTGAGCTGCGGCAAGAAACGTGGGCCACTCTTTGGGACAGTTTGCGAGACTCCATCTTTGCTCGCCGCGGTATTGAAGTTAGCGAAATCGGTACGACATGGCTGACGCGCTTGGTCGGTATGAATGCCATTCGCCCGTTTGAACCTCAAGAGGTTCAATATATCGCTGGGCGTGATGCTTTTTCACCGGCAATCTGGCAAAACTCCCAAATTGAAGGAGACAAACGCATCTGGTCGATTCCGTTGACACTCGACGCGCGAGTCATTTATTATTGGCCGGATATGCTGGAAACCGCTGGTTTAGATGGTAAAACGGCTTTTCAATCGCCTGAGCAACTGCAAGTTACGTTGGATGCTTTATGTAGTCAGGCAGAAACCCCTTGGGGCGTAACCACTCACCTCGATACTTTGAATGTGCAGTATATAGCCACATGGGTTTGGAAAGCGGGTGGGGATTTTGTCACTGCTGACGGGCGAAAGACATGTTTTACCGAACCTAAAGCACTTGAAGCCATCGAGCAGTTTTATAAGTTGTACGCTTATATGCCCCAGCAAGCAGCACCTATTGATACCGAACAATTAATAAATTTGTTTATCCAGCGGCGGATTGCTGCGGTGATGAGCGGACCTTGGTTTACCGAGCGCCTTCGAAGTCACCTCCATGGTTCGCCTGCTCTTGCCCAAATTCGTACCACGCTGCCCCCGGGTCCTACATTTCTGGGTGGTACCAATCTGGTCATGCTTTCGCATACACCTGCAAGCAGCGAACGAAGCGCCATCGAACTCATTAAAAGGCTGGTCAGTAGATCGACACAAGAACAATTTTATGATTCGTTCGGTATGCTCCCTGTTCGTTCTGATGTCATTTCCAATGTACTTGCAAGTGATGATCCCCTATCTTCGTGCTACATGAATGCATCCCTTTATGGACGCTCATATCCGTCTGTAGTTCGTTGGGGATTGATTGAAGAACGTTTGGTAGAGGATTTTGCGGCTATCTGGGTTGATATTCAGACATCTCACAGGCCAGCCAAAGACATCATTCATGAGCGATTGGAGCGTGCGGCACAAAGCCTTGACCTCATTCTGGCTCAATAGCGGCATTGATACTTATTTGGCAGGGTACTCCGTAATGGTTGCACCCTGTTTTTGATTCTAGTTCATTTCAAAAGTGGGGTGGTGGAGGTCACTCGTTAGATCAAATGAATGATACTCCCCAATTAATTCACATCGTTCAATATGAAGTTGATGATTATGCCAAAGGTACTACATTTGGTGGCATTACGTATCCAATATCGGATGCCGAGCGCCAAACCTACTCGGTGATTATCGTGCCTGATGTCCCACGTAAATATAAGGCTGGTGTGGTCGTTGTCGCCCGTGTGCTCAATGATAAAGTCATCATTGACGAGGACATTACAGACCGCCCTCTCTGGGAAGAACTTGTTCGTGCAGGCATTCCCCGCGAACAGATCATCCTCGCCTATGCAGGCGAGAAAGCACCAGAACCGCCAGAGTCATAACGAATCGCAGCATCCAAACTGAAATGGCTCTCCACGCGTTTCCAATGATCGAAGTGTGTCTTAGGTTTGAAAACTCGAACCGATTCCGGTTGACAGAATATGAATTTTTGTTCTAAAATGGAGATAGAAACGGAACTGTTTTGGAGAACGCTGTATGTCACCTACCGTCCATCACAGACCACATAAAATGAGAGCAACGATGGCAGCGGCAATGGCAAATTGCATGGCGGCGGCATTGACCGAGCAATCCGCTGCATTTGTGTCATTTCAGCGGCAACAGCCGAGCCTCCCGCCGACCCAAAATGTCAATTCAGCGCCTTGCTCCCTCACATCCGCCGGACAATTCGGCGGGAATAATGCAATTAATGCAACAAATGCAGTAACAACAGCAACATTTGCAACATTCGATAGCCCATAACTGGCGATATGTTCACGCCCCACCTTCACAATGAATCGGGTGCGTCGATGCGTCGATCCGAGACATTCACAAGCAGTTCTACCGCATAATGGTCAGAGAGTTCGACTTGTTTATTCTTGTGCGGGATCACATCCTCGAATTGAAAGCGACTCTCGACCTTGACCCCGTGAGTGAGTGGTGCGCGGAGAAGGGCATAATCAATGGGCATGATATAACGATCCGGCAAAATCGCGCGTGGACGTAAAGTCGGTTGCAGGTTTCCCGCTAGTGGATCGGTCAGGCCACTTTCTTCGAGAAACGCGTCGTACATCCAACTGCCGCGCGGGATATTAAAATCGCCGCAGACCAACACCAACGCTTCAGCGGATTGCATCTGCACACAGGCGGCCAATTGATGCAGTTGGTTGTACTCGTGTTTGGCAAAGGCATTTGTCCGGCTCCAATCGCCCATATAATTGGCGGTCAGATGGGTATTAATCAGCACCACAGGCATATGATCCCACGCCAGATGGGTTATCAGAATGCCCTTATGCAAAATCCAATCAGCCAAAGCCGGTGTGTACCATAAACCGCGCTCGTCATAGAGGATGAACTCGGTGTACACAATGGGGCAGCGCGACAAGGTCAGCAGGCCGCCTTTCGGTGCGTGGATAAATGGCTCGAAGGCGCGAGACGGATAGCTGCCACATTCCCGTTCCAGCACCCGCCGGTTGTGGTTGGATTGTACTTCTTGCAAGCACACCGCCGACATATCAAGCGTGTTGAGTGTTTGTGCGAGCAGCTTCAAGCGGCTGCTGGTACCGGGGGTAGGCACACCGTAGCAGTTAAAGGTGATGAGCGAAAAGGTTGGCATTATCCTCCACTTGGCTCAGGTCGAGCGTATCAATATAGCTTATCATGCTGTTATGTTTATTGAATAGCAAAAGAGGCCGACTTGAAACCTCCTGATTTCCTACGTTATGGCATTTGGGGTGTCCTTGCCGCAACAGCCGATGCCAACCGCCGTGAGTATCATATGACGACGACATGGCTGCCACACCTAGTCGTCAACTCGGTAGCGCTGCTGCTGCCGGATATGCTGCGCTTACTGATCCCTGCCCACCGAAAACCGGATAATCTGGTCGAGGGTGTCATGGATGAGATGGTGCGCGATAATCCCAAATATGTGACCTATGTATTCCCGTTA
>JACDGI010000045.1 GCA_013821665.1 Anaerolineae bacterium | reverse complement strand
ATCAAAATCAGCCATGTGACCCACAAATTCATCGGTTAGCTTCAATTAACGTCAGTTATGGCTAAGCTCGATAACGGCCTTGATGTAGGTTTGAAAACTCGAACCAAACACACTTGACATTTGTAGCCTTTTTGTTCTAAAATGAGGTTGGTATTGCTTATCTTCTTTGTGGTTAATGCTCCTCCCCTATTCCTTTGCGCCTGCGTGAAGCCTCGTGTGGATTGCGTTAAGTTTTTTAGCCTTCGCGTTTGCGCTTTCGGCGGATCACTCCCGTTTATCCGCTGCAACGGCAACCTCAAAAGTGCAGCGGCGGATTTTGCCGAGCCATCCGCTGCACTGGCGGCAAAAGCCGGGCAATTCGCCGATATAAAATGTCATTTCGGCGGATTGCTCCCTCACAGCCGCCTGACATGTCGGCGGGAATTATGCAAATAATGCAGGTGCTGCTGCATTTACCGCATCAAAAATCTTATCCGTAATTCAGGTAATTACCATAGCGTAACTGTTATTTCATATCGGCGATTAGATGTGAAAACCATTAGGAAAGTTGGTGTTGTCGCGCGTGTTATGTCATTGCAATGCGCTTTCGTTTTTACTCAAAAGATCAGACTTACGTTGTACTATTTGGGGAATTTCTTTATGGCTCATAGCAGACTTCGCTACTCCCGTTCTTCAGTCGGCTTAGCAATACTCATGGCATTTGTGCTATCCATTGTTGCATTCAGCCCTGATTTACAGGTGGATGCCCAAGGAACCAACGTTACATTCAAAATTGGACCGGGATTTACGGATGTTACCCCTCATCAAATTGTACGAACACTGAGTGATCGTGTTTTCATTTTTGCGGCACAAGCACAATATTCAAGTGTGTTAGTGGGCTATTGGACAACGGCAGCCGGATTGCCAAGCGCAAGCAGCGATTTTAATGGAACGGCAACCGTCACTGAACCAACCGATAATATTGTTTCGGTAGATGCTGTTTATGATGGTGGCACGATGATCCATGTATTGATTAATACTCGCTCAGGAGCGGTCAAAGATTATCCATTCAACACCGCGACAAATGCCTTCAAAACGGCCATTTCACTCACAACAGATGGCGGAACAATCTCAGGCGATTACATTGGCACTGTGGGCATCTCAGGCATGTTTGACAAAAGCGGTCAATTACATGTGAGTCATTGGACTTCAAGCAACCGCATTGTGCATCAAGTTTATAATTATAACTCTTCAAACAACACCTTAAGCGCTGTCGGAGGCGCAACCACGGTTGATACGGCTGGTCATGCCAACCACCCGGCACTGGCCGTTTCACCCAAAGATAACTCCGTGACGATTGCATGGGTTTCGGAAGCCAATCTTCCCACAGGTACCATTCTGGCACGAACGCGTTCAGCCGGTGGCGCATGGGGCGCGGTAGAAACAGTTAGTAAATCGGATGCGTGGACATCAACTATATCTGGTATCAATATCGATCAAGGCCCATCACTTCTCATTGGCGGTGACGGAACAAAATATATCAGTTACATACAGGATTATGATACGACCGGTGCTTATGGACGCGTCCACTTCGCGAGTTCTAGCGTAAGTGGTACGTGGGCGGATAGTGCCGTATCGATAGCCGGTACAAATGCGCAACTGGTTATTAATGGATCAACTTATACACACGACCCTGCTTTGACGATTAATGCCAGTGGCCAGCTCTATAACATCGGACATGGCCCCATGCAGACAGGTGTCAATACGAACATGTATACGATGCAGCGAAATGCGAATGGCACATGGGCTGTTCCAAGCCTGTTTAAGATTGGTAGTACCGTCAATGATTTTGATGCTAGTGCCTCGACAAAATGGTCGGCTGTCGGTTTCAATCGTCCCAATACTTATGAGTTTGCTTTTTTTCGCGCGCCAAGTGGTCAGTACAATAGTGCAGAATTATGGTATGGTCGCTTCGGAGACAACAGTTCACCGGCTACGGGTCTAGGCGCTCCGGTTCGCAATTACTACACCACAGCCACGCCTCAATTAACATGGAATCGTATTACATGGGCAACCGGATACCAGATTGAAGTGGCACAGACAAACTTATTTGGTGCTTCAGTCGTTTTCACAAACCCTAACCCATATCCATCGACCACGCTTTCAGCCAGCCCATCATTAACGGATGGTATCTATTACTGGCATGTCCGCGCGAAAAAATTAGATGGCACATGGAGTAATTGGAGTATCACCGAACAATTCGAAGTCAACGCGCATTAGAACTGGCATTTGTAGCGACAATTTCTGACTTTACAACCTGAAGACTCGGCCTAACTGTGCAAGTAAGAAGTTAGGTCGAGTCTTTCCTTGCATGGGAGCGAATGTTATTATTCTCCCTACTATGCGCCGTTTCATAACCCCCAATTGAGGTTCAGCTTGTCCAAATTTCACATTCTGGTTGCGACTGATCTAGCAGAAGACAGCCTTAAGATTCTCCAAGAAACGCCCGATATTACGGTGCAGCAAGTGACACCATCAGCCGTGCGTGACAGCCTGAAAGAGGCTCATGCGCTGATTGCGCGGGATGATGTGCGGGTAGATAAGGCATTGTTGGCAGAAGCACCACTGCTCAAATTGATTGGACATGTGGGCGCAGGATTAAGCGGCATCGACATGGAAGCGGCCACCAATCGCGGCATCATCGTCATGAATACCCCCGGCACGAACGCAATGGCAGCCGGTGAATTAGCCATAACTTTGATGCTGGCACTCAGCCGGAAACTCGTCACCGCGCATGACAGTCTGAAAGATGGATGGTGGCTGCTTGACCGAAAACGGCAAGCCGGTACGCAACTTTTTGAAAAAACCTTGGGTATTATCGGCTTAGGGCGTGTCGGCGGCATTGTCGCGCACCGATGTTTGGCATTTGGTATGACGGTGTTGGCCTATGATCCGTATATTGGTGAGGAGCAATTGGTTGATGCCCGTATCCAACTGGTAGGACTCAAAGAACTGCTGCAACGCAGTGACTTCGTAACCCTGCATGTGGCCGCAACAGCCGAGACAGCGGGACTCATCAACAGCAATACAGTGAGCCAGATGAAAGCGGGCGCACGTCTGATTAACACCTCACACGGCAGCATCATTGATGAAGCGGCGGTGGCAGCGGCCTTAAAAGATGGGCATCTGGCAGGAGTGGCAATCGACGTTTATAAGGATGAACCGCCTTATAACAGCCCTTTGATTGGAATCGACAACGTTATCCACACGCCGCATATTGGCGACAACACCATAGAAGCCACACAAGATATTTCTCTGCAAATTGTGCGTCAAGTCCTCGACGCGCTGCACGGTACAGATTACCGGAACGTGGTCAATATGCCTTTTGTGCCGGGGTTGGACTTCGAGACCGCGCGACCTTACATGCAGTTGGCCGAGTGCATCGGAACCATGATCCATGCCCTTTCGCGGAGTCCGGTTAGCCGGGTGGCCGTCGAGTATCGTGGTGAGGAAATGAGCGGGCTGGTCAAAGTAATTGCGGTGGCGATTTTGAAGGGACTTTTGCAACCGATATTGGGCGATAAGGTCAATACGGTTAATGCGCCGGTACTGGCGGCTGAACGCGGCATTCAAGTGATGCAAACCAAGGGTATGAAAGCGGGCGATTATGCCAGTATGGTTTCGTGTCAGGTGACGCTCGAAGATGGCGAAAGTATTTTGATGTCCGGGACGCTGCTCGACCGCAAAGAACCGCACATCGTCCAAATCAACCAATACAGGATGAACTTCGTGCCGGAAGGTCACTTACTGCTGATGGGCAGCTTCGACCAACCGGGCGTGATTGGTAAGGTTGGTACGTTGATGGCAAATAACAATGTGAATATCGCCAGTTGGCATACGGGACGCGCGGAACCGGGTGGACATACCTTAACGGTTTTGTCACTGGATGCGCCGTTGCCTACGCCGGTACTGGATGAACTCGGACAACTGGATTTCGTGCGCCACGCGCATCAGGTCGAAATCAAGAATTAAGCGGAGAACACTCATAAAACGCTATTTACCAATGGTTGGTGATGCACTCTGGTTGGCAGCACTGATTATCTACGCTGCACTGGGCTTAAAACTCGCGCCGTTTCATGGCGATGAGGCCATGCATATCTACACCAGCAAAGATTACACAACGGTTTTCATCGACCATAAATTGCAGAGTTTGCCGGTCAATCCACCCTATGATATTGATAGTGACTCGCGGCTGCGACTACTGAACGGCTCGGTCATGCGTTATACCGTGGGCTTCATCATGCAAGCCGAGGGGTTAACCAAACAAGATTTACCGCCGCGCCCCGGTTGGGATTGGGGTTTGCATTATGCCGATGATATTGCCAGCGGCCATTTACCATCCGAGCCGGTGTTGATGGCAGGACGAACCGCCGCGCTGATTTATTTCGCGCTGAGTATTATCGCAATGTTTGGTATCGGTTGGCAGTTTGGCGGGCGTTGGGTGGCTTATATTGCTACTGCCTTATACGCGCTCAATCCGATTATTTTGCTGAATGGACGACGGGCGTTAGTCGAAGGCGCAATGTTAGGCTTCGGATTACTCGCCATCTGGATTGCGTTGGAAATTGCGAGACGACGTGAAAAAGGCGCTAAAGGCTTGTGGGGGTGGTGGCTGGCGCTGATCGTCAGCAGCGCACTGGCATTGGTCAGCAAATACAGTGGTACCATTTTTGTAGCGGGTGCCTTCGGAGGCATCTTCATCGCGGAAGTGGTACGTGTTGTCCGTAAGCCAACAGAAGGTAACCCATCGCGTCCTTACGGCAGTCTGGTTTCATCGACCTTAAAATTAACAGCCAGTGGTTTACTGGCACTAGTGCTGGTGGTGGCACTCTCACCGGCATTGTGGAATGATCCGGTTAGTCGGGTGCGTGATCTCGGTCAAATGTTGCAGGAACAGGTCGAAATTGTGGTGTCGATCCTTGCGCCAAACGCCCCGACGACCATTCCGCAGCGGGTCGAAGGTATTGTGACGCAGCCGTTCTTAACTCCAGTCGCTTATTTCGAGCAAGCATCATGGGCGGATGCCGCGCCGGTTATGGCCTCAATCGCCACCTACGAAGCCTCGCCGTTGAGTGGTATTCCCGTTAATCCGGTGATCGGGATTATCCTGACCGTGCTAACCGGTGTGGGATTAGTGGCCGTGTTTTGGTCACGCTTGCGACCGTATGAGTCATGGGCAGTCTCACCTGTGCTGGTAATCTGGCTGCTGGTGACAATTGCCAATTTGCTGATTAATCCCCTGCCGTGGCAGCGTTATTATTTGCCGTTGATACCGATTGATGCGCTGCTGATAGCCATCGGTGTAATGGGCATCATCAAGGTTGTGCGGCAGCGTAGAACATCGCCATAGGTGTAGAAATTTTTAACACAGCGACTCAAAGACTCAGCGACTCAGGGGGTGATGCGGAAAGTAAAAAGTTCCGTTTTGCTCAGCGTTTCCGGGTCGTTGATGCTGTGTGGCTGCTGGTGCTGGCGGCTTATATTTTTGTGGGCATCGCCAGTGTGCCCTTTCATGGCGATGAGGCCATGCAAATCACCATGAGCCGCGATTATGATACGGCATTCATAAACCATGATTTTCAAGCGCTGCGTGTTAATCCACCTTATACGGTTGATAGTGCCAATTGGCTGCGGCTGATTAACGGCTCGATCAATTTGTATACGGTGGGCTTGAGTTTGCAAGTAGCGGGTTACGGCGAGAAAGATTTACCGCCTGTATGGATATGGCCGCTGAGCTATAACGAGAATGTGGCGCGTGGTAATCGCCCTACGGAACGGATGCTCATTGCCAGCCGGATTTCATCAGCCGTGTTTCTGGCGCTAAGTGCGGCGATACTGTTCGGGATTGGATGGCAACTGCGCGGTCGCTGGGCGGGTTATACCGCCAGCGGCTTATATGCGCTTAATCCGGTTGTACTGCTGAACGGACGACGAGCCATGATGGAAGGCTCGGTGCTGTGCTTTGGCTTGTTGGCGATTTTGGTGGCGATTGTGATCTGCAAGGGACGTAACGGCTGGCGCTGGTGGGTGGCATTGGGCATCGTAAGCGGACTGACTCTGGTTAGTAAACACAGCGGGATCGTGTTCGTGGCAGCGGCCTTTGGTTGGGTGGTAATACGGCAGATGCAAATACGGCTTGAACCGCAGAGACCCGGCGATAATACAAAAATTAACCACAGAGGCACAGAGAGTGCAGAGAAAAACCAAACCCTTATATATGATTTAATTCATGTCGGAGTCAGCATTTTAATCATGGTGGGGGTATTTATCGCGCTATCGCCAGCGCAGTGGAATGATCCAGTGGCGCGATTCGGTGATTTAGTGAGTGAACGTGCCAAACTGCTAGAGTCACAGGTGAAGGCCGAACCGACGGCACCGACACCGTTGAGCGAACGAGTCGCAGGGATTTTCACACAACCTTATGTGCAAGCGCCTGTTTATTTTGAAGCAGCATTTTGGGGCGGTGCCAAAGCCATTCAAGACGAAATCGCGGTCTATAATGGGTCGATATGGAGCGGACTCCATGCGGGCACCGTCATTGGCAGTCTGCTGACTTTACTGGCATTGGTGGGCGTAGTGATCCTGTTGAAGGCGTGGCGCACATGGGAAATCGGCGTACTGGTGTGGTTAGTAGTTACAGTGGCGAGTCTATTGGTTAATCCCTTGCCGTGGCAGCGCTATTATCTAGCGTTGTACCCGCTGGCGACTTTGTTGGCCGCGATTGGCGTAGTCGCGATTATCGGCTGGCTAAATCAACGGCGATCATCGACATAAGCACGGATAGAACGGGCATAACGCTTCATATCCGCCGTATCTACATGGGCAACTGCCAGATCAAACAGCGCCGTAAGGGCATCGTGATCACGGTCAGCACTTTCCAGCGCAAGGGCGAGAAATAGTTTCAATGAAGGCCGTTCGGGAAATTGGCGGCAAGCATCTTGCAAAATGGTGATGGCTTCATCCAATTGACCCACATTGCGCAGCGTGCTTGCCAGTTGAAGATAAAGCTGCGGCACATACATGCCCGATAGACCTTTCTCTAAAGCCTTGCGATAGAGTGGGATGGCCTCATTTTCACGTCCAGCAGTATCGAAAGCGCCGCCGTATTCATAGAGAATACGTGGATCGTCAGGATATTCATCAAGCATTAAGCGAAAGTGGGCAATCGCTTCATCGTCTTTACCAGCTTTTTCGAGTTCATTACCGAGCGCAATGCGGGTTTCAAAATCGGCGGACATGATTGATCCTTAATCTGACAGTTTGGCTACGTTAGAACTATTGCTGTTGCAAACACGGAATTGATTCATTTTCTTCGCAAGTTGTGAAGATTCCGAAGCTTTTTACGGGAGAAACTTCGCTAGATTCTTCATTTTCTTCAAATTCACTCGTGCATTTTTGTGTCGCTAATGTCGTCATAGTCGTCAATGTCGTCAGTGTCAGAGGGACTATTTAAGATCCATATGCGGTGTTAAGGTGCCTTGACACTAGTGAGTTATGTCGTCCTGATGAGCATCATACAACAAGCTAATGGGTAATGGGTTACATTTTGGAAGAACATTTTGTAACTCTTTACGCGTTTTGGCGTTAACCAAAATAGGCGAGTAATGACAGCACAAAGGTTGATGAACGGTTAGTAAACGGTTTATCAACAAACCCAAATTAAACCTTACCCATAACATCAAGCACAGAAGATGTAAGAACTACCGAACAAAATGAGCCGAATATCCCTCTTGTCAGTTCGGAGAATGTCATTCAAACTACAAAAAGAGAAGAAGCATCATGGGATTGAGGTAATCTATGTTCCGTCAACTTTTTTTGATCATCACCTGCGCCGTTCTGTTGACAGCTTGCGGCGGTAATAATACAGCAACCCCCGCACCTATCGCGCAACAAAGCGCCCCAACAACTAGCGCTGGAGCAACCAACGCCGACACAACACCTTCGGAAATTGTTTCCACACAGAGTCCGCGCGAATACAGTACAGAGGAAGTCCAACTGCCACAACCGGGGACAATTATCCCACCGGCGACGCAAGACCCCGATGCGGGCAAACTATTCGATTCGGTTGCGCTGAATCGATCAGGTGGTATTACTGGCAAGGAACTCAATGTTGAGATCAAGAACGATGGTACGCTCATCCGTGATGGCGCGACCAGCAAGGCCACGACTGACCAAGTCAAACAAATATCCGATGCGCTTGACCAAATAGGCTTCTTTGGAATGCAAGGTATTTTCCAAGCACCGGGCACCAGTGCCGACATGTACACTTACCGGATCACCGTTCAACGCAATGGCTCCGGTAAAACGATAACCGCACAAGAGGGTTTTATTCCGCCGCAGTTGGCTGATTTGATACAGATGCTGTCGCACTTGGGATCAACGTCATAGCCTGAACCAACGAGATTGAAATTAGGGGTTTGCGTTTGCCGGAGGATAAACCCTCCGGCAAGATGAATAAAGCCCCGTAAACGGGACTCGCAATTCGTTTAATAACCCATTCAGCTAATCGTAAACTGTGCTATTTGTCGCCCCCTACGTATTCAACTGTACTCTATGGCATCGCCTGTACATTGACGATGTAATTTGCCGGTTGACCGCCCATTTCGGGCACGAGAATGCGAAATGGGGTTGTGTCGGATGGATTGAGCGCGGCAGTAAGATCCACGAAACCCGCCGCGATGACATTCCCCACAGAATCAAACACGGTGGCAACCACACGCGGTGAGATGATTGGCTTCTGGCTGATGTTTTGAAGTGTGCCATCAATCGCCATCGAGCCATCAGCCTCAAATGAAGATTTATCCTGCCACTTCAACTCATCCTGCCCATAAACCACACGATCCGATTGTGAATGCCAATCCGCATTGCCCAACGACAAATCGAAGGTAGACGATAAAGCGGGCTGTCCTTGCCCGAAGCGCAAACTAAAAGGCGCAAATCCGCCGGGGGGTAGGCTGTAACCCATAACAGTATCAACGGCTTCGGCAACCGGTACATTATCAGGCGTTTTCAAAACCGCGCGGACAGGAATATCGGTTAGTTGACTACTCCCCCGATTGACGACTTCGCCAGTGATAAAGAAAACATTCTGTGGTGTAGTCCATGTTGTGATGTGTAAAAACTCAATATTGCTGGCGCTGGCATACCCTAGCACTTTGGGATCAGCGACTTCGAGCGAAGCAGTAGGATTGACCGCAAAGGTGTTAATAATCTGCTGAAGCTGGGTCATGCGCTGGGCATCATTACTGACGAGGACATCAATCACACTGAGGAATGTGCCTGACTGTTGAATAAAGGTATTGAGGGGCTGGCTCAAACCGCCGGGTAAATGGCGTAGACCACTGATGCGCCAACTGCCATCCCCCATCGCTTGGCGGCTGACTTCAGTGTAATAGGTGACATCGGGGCGAATCTGCTGCTGGTAGCGATCAATTAATGTGCCGAATGTCGCCGAGTTGGCGGGCTGTCCGGTATTCACGACGGTGAATTCGAGGGCTGGTTGATTATCATCGGGTGGTGAAAAAGCAGCCGAAGCGACCACCGTGGTATTCTGTTCATAGACCGACCAGTTACGCGGAACCGACACACTGAAAATGCCAGCAGGATGACTGTAAAGAAGCGCGGAAACATCAGGCGGTGGTGGTGGCGGTGCAAAAACAACCGCGCCACCCGTACAGCCAGCAAGAAAAAGAAGTCCCAAAATCATTAATCGACGCAGCACATTTTCTCCATTACAGATCCGCAAAAAAGTAATCGGTAAAGTATAAGACCTATTTTTAGTTGATAAGCGTAATCGGTTTAAGGTTTCGTTGCAACGGATTATAGTACCAGAGTCCTATTTGTGTTATGCTGTGAGCGCTTATGATGATGTGTGACAAGATATGTCACAGGGGTTGAAAGCTGCCCATATGTACACCAACAACGAAATATTATTTCCGCACCATGTTATTCCAGCACTCAAAAAATTACGTGGCCCTAAATGGCAAACATTGATCGAGCGCATTGCCAAACTGCCCGAAACCCACGAAGAATCATTAGCCTTCATGATGATGATGATCCGCTTGGATGGGTGCATGGCCTGTGAGACCGACAGTTACCGGGCAATGCGTGGCTGTGCGGCATGTGCGTTGCAAACACTACGGCGCTACAAGGGTGAGGATGACGAACTCATTATCCAATTCAGCGCGGCGCTGGAAGAAGTTCAAAAGTTTGCCGAGAATCATACACCACCGGGCGTTGTGACCGATGAAAAGAGGATGCTTTAGCCTGTTCTAACACACAATTTTAATCATTTGCCAGACGATGCCCTCCATAATCCTCGGCCCTATATTCTCGCCTAAGCCCATATTGACTCTGAAATAGGCATGTGCTAGACTTCCCCCACTCAATTAACAGTTGTTAAACAACTGAGGACTCTGTTAGGCAACAGAAGGGTGTAAGGCTATCAGCGCCATAAATTATCGCGTCAACGAACAGATACGTGCCCGAGAGGTTCGTCTGATTACAGACACAAACGAGAACATCGGTGTCGTGCCTGTGCGGACTGCGCTTCAAATGGCTGAAGAAAAAGGCCTTGATCTGGTTGAAGTTTCGCCGAACGTTGAACCGCCAGTCTGCCGTATTATGGATTTCGGTAAATTCCAGTACGAAAAGCGGCGGCGTGAACGTGAAGCTAAGAAACTACAAAAAGTCATTGAAGTCAAAGAGATTCAACTGCGGCCTAAGACCGACTCGCATCATTTGGGCTTCAAAGTCCGTGACGCGCGTGAGTGGATCAAAGAAGGCATGAAGGTGCGTGTGCGGGCGCGTTTCCGTGGTCGTGAGCGAGATTACCCCGATATTGCCTTGCAGCGTATGTTACAGATTGCAGCAGATTTACAGGATGTCGCGGTGGTTGAACAACAACCCCTGATGGAAGGCAACACTATGCTAATGGTGTTGGCTCCGGCGGCCGACAAGAAAAAATAAACTCTGGAGCAAAATCGTGGGTAAGTTGAAGAAGTACAAGCAGAAAACACACAAGGCAACCGCCAAGCGCTTCCGTGTCACCGGTACCGGTAAAGTTGTTCATACCCCTCAAGGTAAGAGCCATTTCCGCCGCCGTCGTTCGGGACGGCACAACCGTTCGCTCGACAAATTGATCGGGCTGGCAAGTTCGACAGTTGCGCGCAAGATTAAGAAGTTAGCACCATATCTGAGCAAGTATCGCCAGAATCCGGGTCGCTAAGAGCAATAGTACGTGATTTGAGCAGCCCGGAGTTTTTGCTCAGGGTTTTAATGTGCAGGAGTTCGTGAGATGGCTAGAACAAAAACCGGTTTTGTGCGCCGCCGTTGGCACAAAAAACTATTAAAGTTGATGAAGGGACAGTGGGGTACGCGCCACCGTCTACATCGCCGTGCAAACGAGGCGATGCTGAAGAGTTACTTCTATGCGTATCGCGACCGTCGTTCACGTAAGCGCGAACTGCGTAAGTTGTGGATTATCCGCATCAACGCAGCCGCCCGTTTGAATGGCATGAGCTATAGCAAATTGATGTACGGCTTGAAGAATGCCGGTGTCGAAGTTGACCGTAAAATGCTGGCCGATGTGGCTGTGCGTGATCCGGCAACCTTTACCAAGATTGTGGCATTGAGCCTGCAAAACCCGTCGCCACGTACACCAGCGCCGGTGCATCATTACATCACCATTACTTCGCCGCGTTCGGCACCACAGGTTCAACAACCTGTACGGACTGAACCCGCGCCATCTCATCGCACTGCGAAGAAGAAGTTCGATGCACCAGTGGCTGAAGCTACTCCAGTAGCTAAGGCAGCCCCTGCTCCAGTAAAGGCTACTCGCAAAAAGAAGGCTGATGGCGACGATCTGACGGCTATCGAAGGATTGGGGCCAAAGAGCGCCCAAGCTTTGACCGCCGCTGGCATTACCACCTATGCACAAATTGCGGCCTCGACACCAGAAGAGCTGGAAGATGCCGTAAAGGTTAAGGGTGGCGTGCGCGTCCTCGACGGGCAGACTAAAACTTGGCCGAAGCAAGCGCAGTTCCTCGTGGACGGCGACGAAGCGGGTTTCAAGACGTACACGGATCATCTGGTCGGTGGACGTGAACCGGACGACGCTTCGTAAGATCGCATCACAGAAATGACATTAAAAGGGACAATCGTCCCTTTTTTGATTCTATTTTGAACCGCCAAGAACGCCAAGTTCAAGGCAGAGAGATTTTTAACGCAGAGGCACAAAGACGCAGAGATAGCATCCTAAAGTAAGGCGACTATGCGTATTTCATCAAGCGCTGTATGCATCTTTGAAATGTAGTAAATATTTCGGGAACTTCAGCTTGAGTTCGCGGCGGATGATAGCGGCATGATCTAAATAGTGATCGAGGGCAGCCCACAAGCAGTGATAAGCCGAGGGGTATGAACTGTCTTCGCCACCGTAGGGGTCAGCCAGCATATCATCACTAATGCTTTGAAGCTCGGTAATGAGCGCGGCACGAGCCACTTTACAATGATCTGAAACCTGTTTGAGCGATTGTTTGCGGCTGGCGATGACCAGCTTTTCATTGAGCGCGTTACCGTCAGCCTCATCCGCCGACCAGCTAAGGGCGGTGCTTGGCTCACCGATCATGGCGGAAAAGGTGTTTAAGTACCAATCATCCCAATCGGCAAGATGTCCGAGTACATCCTTGAGAGTCCATGCCCCGCAAACTGGAATGGTCTCACGGTCACTAATCGGTATCAGTGCGACAGTCGCCCACAAATCGTCGCGGGCGGCTTCGAGGGCGGCATGTAGAATCACTTTAGAGGGTGGCAGCGGCGATTCAGGCAATGTTTTGCGCCACTCTTGCAGATCGCCCATATGACCGGCATCGTGCATAAAGCGCCATTGTCCCCATGTGTTGATAGTGCCCGTGCTGCGACCGGTTTTGTTGCCGAACTTCCAACTGAAACGTTGGCGCGTTTTGAGCTGATTATCAGGCGTAGAGGAAAAGACTTTGACAAATTCGATACGGGCGTTGATGAGAAGTTCAACCGAGCGTTCAAGTGACCATGTGCCGACCCGGTTAGGCAATAAATGATCGCGCGTATCTGAATAATCGACACCGGTTTTAGGCAATTGACCAGAGAGTGCATCACGTACCATCTGGGAATAAAGCCCGTCGTATTCGCCTAAGTGCGCCAAGAGATTTGCGGCGGTCCAATCGCCATAGAGGTGACCGGTGGTTAGCGCCTGCTCATCAATGCCAATGAGTTCGCGTAGCAGGTGGGCACGTACTGCCGCCATTCGGGCGACAATTAGTTCTTTTTCGGTAGCCATAAATATTACACGTTATTGGTTAAATATTTCGAGTGATCACCTATGAGTATAGAGTGAAAGACAGTGAGTTGCCAAATAAATTCTACAGGCTTATTTATCGACCAGCGATGAACGGTTTATAGCCGAATGCAGTTATAATCAGGCTTCTGTGCTTCTTGGTTGGCAGATAGGGAAAACATGATCACGAGCATCCAGAACGAAAAAGTGAAATTGGCGAAGGCTCTGCAAGGTGCAGCCAAGATGCGCCGCAAAGAAGGTTTGATCGTGTTGGAGGGGGCACGGTTGGTACGCGACGCGATGTTAGCGGGCAACAAAGCATCCTTCTTACTGATAACAACGACCTTTTATGATGAAGCGGTGTTCGGATTAGCACGGGCGCATGGCGTTGAACTGTTAGAAGTCGATGAAGCAGTCATGCAGCATGTTAGTGATACGCAGCAGCCTCAGGGCATATTGGGTGTGTTCCCGATGCCAAAAGCCGCCCTGCCCGATCCCTTACACCATGTATTGATACTCGACTCGATCCGTGACCCCGGTAATTTAGGAACTATTTTGCGTACAGCCGCCGCCGCCGGTGTGGATGTGGTACTGCTGTCGCCAACCTGCGCTGATCCGTATAATCCAAAAGCGCTGCGCGGTGGTATGGGGGCGCACTTCCGCGTTGCGCTCGCCAACATGGAGTGGGCACAAATCGAGGCAGCGTGCAGCGGTAAAGCCGTTTATATGGCTGATGGTGCTGGCGACACGTTATATGATGAGACAGATTGGTCAACCGATTGGGCGTTGATTATCGGCAGTGAAGCGCACGGAGCCAGTGACGATGCCCGCAAATTGGCTTCAAACCTCATTCGCATTCCGATGGCAGCGGATACGGAGTCCCTGAATGCGGCTGTAGCAACAGGTGTTATCCTCTTTTATGCGACCAAATCCAAGAAATAGTTATTAACGGTGCCAAACTAAAATATAAAAAAGATACTACAAGATTTATAAACTTTCGTAACAAAACTCATAAATATTAATATTGATCCAGCATAATAAACGATATTTCAACTTTGTTACCTTGAGATCGCGTAAAGCGTTCATATCTTTACAAAATCTTAACATTTTGATGTGGTTCAAAATACTCATCAAGTTATAATCTAGCCTCCTTTAAATTGTTTAATTTTGGGAGGAATACAGTTATGAAACGGTTTGTTAAGTTATCTGTATTGATTATGCTATTGGTCAGCGCCTTCTCGTTTACAGGTGTGGCTGCCCAGCGTCCCAGCAAAGAATGGATTGTGATTTCGGCTGGCGATACGATCAAGAGTTTGTCGCCATTGGCGACCAGCCAAGTTCAAATTGCGGGTGGACGAATTGTCCGCAATATGTCGCAAATTGGGGCGTTGGTTGTGAGCAGTACCGATGCTAACTTCGCGCGTAAGATGAGCGCTGTTGGCTTGATTGCGGCACCTAACCGCATCGTCCCGAATGAAAAACCGCAGCGCCTCGTCAAAGAAGCCTCACCGAATGCAGCAGGCGGAGCCAGCAATCCATTAGCGATTGTCCAATGGAACTTACAAGCGGTCCGCGCACAAGAAGGATGGCAGGCAGGCCATCGTGGTAAGGGTGCAACCGTGGCTGTCCTTGACGAAGGTTTCTACCTGAACCATCCAGATTTGGCAGCTAACTTTGATGTGGCCCATGCCATGAGCTTCGTTCCGGGCGAAACGGTTCAGTGGACGCTCCCCAACGATTTCAGCCACGGTACGCATGTTTCGGGCATTATTGCCGCCATCGACAACAATATCGGTACGGTGGGCGTTGCACCTCAAACCAAAATTATCCCGGTCAAGGTTCTGAGCGAGCAACTGGGTTACGGTGAAGACTCGTGGATCATCAACGGTTTGCTGTATGTTGCCGATTTGCGCGCACATCATCTTTCGAATGTGAGCATTGTCAACATGAGTTTGGGTGGTTCGTGCCTGAAAACCGATCCCGATTGTGTTTCAACCAAGAAACTTTATGATCTGGTCACACTGTATCTCAACCTGCGCGGTATCAATGTGGTCGTTTCGGCTGGCAACGATGCCTTTAACGCAGATAGTGACCCGAACACAATTATTCTTCCCGCAATGGCGAAGGGCGCAATCGGAATTTCTGCTACAGCGCCGTTGGGCTGGGCCGTCTATCCAGCGGCTGATCCACGCCGTCCCGCGTCCTATTCAAACTTCGGACGTACACTTGTCGATTTTGCCGCACCGGGCGGAGACTTCGCTTATCCGGGCGAGGAAAACTGCACTGTCGGAACATTGACACGTCCGTGCTGGGTATTCGACATGGTCATGTCACCCGCTGAAGCCAGCAGTGATGGTGTGTTCTATTATTGGGCAGCCGGTACGAGCATGGCCGCACCGCATGTATCTGGTATATTGGCACAATATGCCAGCGCCCTTGGTGGCACGATCAGCCCGCTACAGGCTCAGATTGCGCTGCGAGTCTACGCGCAACACTTGTCACCCATCGCATTCTACGGGAGTGGTTTTACACGGGCACACTAATTCGCGCGGTGTGATAACCGGTTAGTTCTCAATGAAAAAGAGCGATGCGCATCCAACTGGCATCGCTCTTTTGCTGCCACACCAAAATTAAATTTGGCCGATTTTCCAGCATCAGCCGCCGAGTGCAGTTATAATCCACATTATGATTGACTTACGTACCCTAGTTGCTGTGATACTAACGTTGGCATTCGCGCATCTCGGTTTAGGTCGAGACCTGCCTTTTGATTCTTCCAACGTAGTTGTCTTAGTTAGCGATATAGCCTTGTTTACGGGCTATCTGTATTTGCTGCGGACACTGGTGCGACTGCCGGTTGCCATCGTGATTACAGTGCGGCGGACGCGCTATGCTCAAAGCCAATATAAACTGCATGGCATCGAAAGCCTGTGGGATGGTTATACTCGCGGCTTTCTGGACACGCGACGATGGACAGTTGGGCCTTTAGCGGTGGCTGACCGCACAACCGTATGTATAGTGACCTTATTGGCGACGATACCGGGATTAGGGCAACTGGTTGTCACACTGGGTGGCTTCATTGGAATCGCGCTGCTCTTGATCTTGTACCTGATGCGCGGAACCTTTAGCTGGTTGGTGGCAGATCGCATGGACAGCCCTACTCAATCGTCATTACAACTGCCGTTTATTAACCGGCGCGATTAGCACAGACATAAAAACGGGATGACGTAAATGCCATCCCGTTTTTGATACAGTTATTGCTTACGGCTTCTCGACGTGGACTGCGCCATTGCCATTAGTGGTTGGTGCAGCCATCTTCTGAAGTTCGCCACGTAGCATCACACCCAGTAAGGCTTCGACCACGCCGCCACCCTGTCCACTGCCATTGACGGCAATATCGGGGATGATGCGGACTTTCTGGTCGCCAACGATTTGCATCAGTTGGACAGCCGTAAAGCCTTGCTGCCCCATTGCTTCGGCACCAGCCCGATAAGCAGACGCCTTAGCTTCGCCGATTGCACGAACGGCTTCAGCTTCACCTTGCGCCTTCAAACGGATTGACTCGGCTTCACCTTCAGCCGTCTTGATCTGCGCCCGTGCTTGCAGTTCAGAAATGCTCACACCCTGCTCTGACTTGACCATTTCCTGCTGAATTTCGGCCAAGGCGGTCGCACGAACCAACTGCTGCCGCTGAGCCTGTGCTTCTTCCTGCACCTGATAGGTCTTGTTTTGCTCTTCAGCGATCTTACGATCCGTCAACGTTTGCATCAGAGTCGGCGGCGGAACAATCTTACCAATCAGCGTATCAATGGCTTCCACATCATAGGCATTAATGGCCTTGCTAACATGAACCGTTGCTTCTTCCTGACGTTCACTACGAGCGATCAAGAAATCCAGCACCGTAAAGCCCTGTGCCGCGTTACGGAAGTAGTTGCTGACAATCGGTTGCAGCACATGGTCGACCATGTTTTGCACCGAACCGATACGGCTGATGACCTTCGGTGCTTCTAGCGCACTGACATGGATAATCTGTGAGACATCCAGATCAAAGGTAAAACCGTCCTTCGAGTTGACCGTGATCGAATTTAGCGAACGATCATAACTATGGTCTTCAGTTCGCGGTGACCAATTCAACACAATGTTGGTCGTCGGCACCAATTCAACACGCATCACACGCGTATTCAACGGATGCTTACCGGGGTACAACGGCGTAACCCACACACCTTTGTGACCGACATTGACCAAATCACCATGCTTGAATTCCACACCGCTGACATCAATGTGGGCTTTACCGACGAAGGAAATCACCACACCGACATAACCAATCGGAATCTCGGTCATCGGAACCTGCTCGACACCCACAAACCACGGGTTCAAGTTCCATGAACCGGAGAGCAGTACCTGTTCCTGCAAACCACGTCGCCCACCTGCTTCCAAAAACGCTTGAGCGTTTTGGAAGTTATCGTGCGATGGGATATACAAACCGGCGATTTCACCATCATCAATCGGCGCACCATCCAATGTGACCACAATACCGACTTTATCCGATTCAACGCGATAGATGAGCAAATCGTCAGGGTTCATGCCCTGCTGCGCGGCATTGGCGCGGGTTATAATTGTGAATAGCGCCGTGTTGATACGGTAAGCGCCACCGGTGATGATACCGAGTTGACGGCCTTTTTCACCGCCATTCATGAGGAACTTACGCGCATCCTGAAAATCATCGCAATCGACGACTTTGGCAAGAATACGTTCCGGCGGAATAGATGTACCATCAGCGGCAACCACCACACCGATCTCACCCTGTGGGATAACGGTCACCGATACTTTGCGGATGTTATAGACCCA
Organism: Anaerolineae bacterium; assembly: GCA_013821665.1. Classification (GTDB taxonomy): domain Bacteria; phylum Chloroflexota; class Anaerolineae; order Aggregatilineales; family Phototrophicaceae; genus CFX2. The sequence continues at coordinate 2,465 of JACDGI010000045.1, read as the reverse complement.
CGGAAAGTAGCCCAGATGGAAACCGGGCGCGAGTGTATCGGCCTGATAACCAGCCTCGCCATTCAGCGCCACCAAACGATCCGGCGGCAGTGACTTAGACGAAAACCGTTTGACCACCACACCGACTTGACGTTCATTGATGATGACCAAACCCGTGGCAGCAATCACCCCTAACACCACCAGCACAATTACGACCAACGGAATCAATAAATTAACCAACTCCATTTTAGACCTCTCTGCCTTGCTAAGAAAACGCGAGGCATACCCCTATTTAAGTATCAAATGTATCTTTTCAACTGTACACCTATTTATCCCTCAATGTATTACAGTTTCTACATTTGACAGTCATCATTATCTAACCGAATCATAAGATCGCGCCCCCCACAGATTGGGGGACAGAGAATAGTTTTTTCGGTTGATCTAAAAGAAAAATCGATGAACCGTCAAGCGATAAAGCCTTCAAACAATCATTTTAAAATAAAGTTTCCAAGAAACAATATTGACAAGATCTGCATTTTGATGTTAAATGGTTTCCATGAAACAAAATTGATCTATCAGGAGTAAATGACCATGAAAGCAGCCGTTTTACACAAAATTGGTGAAACACCCAAATATGAAGACTATCCTGATCCCAAACCGAAGAATGAACACGAGATGGTGGTGCATGTCAAAGCTGCTGCCATCAAAAACATCGAGAAGATGATCGCCAATGGTTCGCACTACGATGCGGTTGATCACCTTCCGATGGTTATGGGTTTTGATGGTGTCGCCGTGACTGAGGATGGTCGGCGCGTCTTGGCTGGATCACCGAATGGCATGATGGCTGAAAAAGCAGTTGTGCCTAAGGGTTTTGTTGTTCCTGTTCCTGATGAACTGGATGATGCAACCGCTGCTTCGCTATTCAATGCCGGAATATCAGCGTGGTTCGCCCTGTCATGGCGTGGAAAAATCAAGCAAGGTGACTCGGTGTTGATTATGGGTGCAACCGGTGTGGCCGGTAAGATGGCGGTGCAGCTTGCACGTTACTTCGGTGCAACTTATGTCGCCGCAGCCGGTCGTGATGCCGAAGCGCTGCAACGTGTGTCTGAACTCGGTGCGGATGAGGTTATTTCATTGGCGCAATCCGACGAAGCACTGAGCAAAGCTTTCACCACACTCGCCAAAAATCATCCATTGAATTGCGTAATTGATTTTATCTGGGGACATCCCGCCGAAATTTTGTTGGACGCACTCACCGGCCATGACCTTGAAGCTGATGCTCATGTCACCCGTTACGTCCAAGTTGGCGAGATGGCTGGCGCGAGAATCTCTCTGGCAGCAGCCACCCTTCGCAGCGCGGGTATCGAAATGTATGGGCAAGGTGGCGGCAGTGTTCCCAAAGAAGAAATGGGGCGACTGATGACCGACATTATCCCCAAGCTGCTTCAACTGGCAGTCGAAGGTAAGGTTAAGGTCGATACTGAGGTTGTCCAACTGAGTGATGTCGAAAAGGTGTGGAGTCGCAGCGATTTGCATGGCAAACGTCTGGTGCTGATTCCCTAAACCTTTATCCGACAAGTTTTATCGCCCAAATATCTAACCAACCGTAGGGGAGCACCCGTGTGTGCTCCCACCTCTTGAATTGGTTTGAAAACTCGAACCTATTCGACTTGACAGATAACGAACTTATGTTCTAAAATAGATCTGGAAATAGAACTATTTTGGAGAACGAATGCCATCAAATGCCCATCCACGAGTACTGAAAATTAAGGCAATGATGGCAGCGACATACAAAAATTGCACGGCGGTGGTATTGACCGAGCATGCCGCCGGATTTGTGTCATTTCAGTGGCAGTAGCCGAGCCTCCCGCCGGACACAAATGTCAGTTCGGCGGTTGCTCCCGTACTTGCCGCCGTCAATTCGGCAGGAAATATGCAATTTATGCACTAAATGCAGTAACAACTGCAACATTTACAACATTTACAACATTTGGAACATCTATCCCTTATCCATAACCCGCACTCGGTGATGCGAATTAAAGGGCAGCGGGTTGGCTCACAGGCTGAAAATGCGCCGCCGTTTCGACCGCCATTTTGCCCAACTGTGTCAGGCGGGCTGCAATTTTCTCATGGATTACATTGCCATCTTGGTCGAAGGCTTTGCTGGCATTGTGGATTGGAACCGAAAGCGGTAAAGCATAGCCACGCAGCGAATGAACAACGTTAATCATCGCCGTAATCGAATGTACATCCGCCGAGTCACCGGAGGCGGTCGCAATTAGTCCGACGGATTTGTTATGCAAATAGGGACGCGGCGCATCTGCCAGATATTCAAAATAATCGAGTGCGTTTTTGGTCACACCGGCTAATGTCCCATGATAAGCAGCCGTGCTGATGAGAAAAGCATCGGCATGGCGCATGACTTGGATAAAGTCCTGCACATTTTTATCGTAGTCTTCCAATTCCCAATCGGGTTGGTACATGGG
>JACDGI010000678.1 GCA_013821665.1 Anaerolineae bacterium | reverse complement strand
ATGTCCGGCGTAGTGACCGATTTCGAGGCCGTGTTTATGGAAGGCTTCGTTCGCAGCGATAAAAGCATCTTTAGCTTGCTTACCGGGTCGCAGCGCCTCAGCAGCCGCATGGAAAGCCTCACGCGCTGCCACACCGTACTGCTTCTGCTTTTCAGTCGCTTCGACACCGCCAATGACCATCGTATTCGTGGTATCCGACCAGTAGCCGTTGACGCGCGGACTCATATCCATCAGCGCCAGATCACCCGCTTTCGTCACCACGTCCTTCGGCCCACCGGGATAATTGACCCACTTGCAGCGGCTTCCCGTCACCAACTCACCGAACACAAACAGCGGATGTCCAGCTTTCTTTTCCATCGCATTGATGACTGCCGCCCACATATCAAACTCGTTCTTACCAGCCTCACGAGTCTGCTTGCGGAGTTCGGTTTGTCCAGCTTTATTGACCTCGGCAGCAAAGCGCAGCAGATCGAGTTCGCGCTCCGTTTTGATCGCCCACGCCGCTACTAAGGCTGCTCCCGCCTCGATGATCTGCACTTTCGGAAACTCGGACATAATCAGTTGCAAGGCCGATACGGTTAGCGTTCGCTCCTCAATCGCCAGCTTAAGGCTGCTGCTCCCTAACCCAATTTGCTTTAAGGTGCTGCGCAGCAAATTCAGATAATTGGCACGTCCGTCTATCGGAGTCCACCAATCGACAGGTGGGTAACTTTGGACTTCAATCTCACTGCTTTGCTGCTTCGCATCCTTTTCATACGAATTAGGGATAATCAGTGCCGCACTGTTGTCCTTAAGGCTGATGGCAGCCATCGGCGGCGCACAACTCAGAGTGGCGTTTGCACCAAAATCCACCGGCGCTTCAAAATGGCTCACATAGGTCACGTTGTCGCCGGATGATAACAGCGCGAAATCAGCTCCTAATTTTTTGAGTTCGGCTCGCGCCCGTTCCAGTTCTTGATTACTCATACGCTTTATTCCTTAAACTTCACGTAATAAAAATCTCTGACTCACTCCCCTATTTACGGGGGAAGTTGGGGGTTTTATCCCTTCACTGCACCCGCACTCAATCCCGCCACGATATAGCGCTGCATCAGCATGTAGAAAATGACAGGAAAAATTGAAAACACCAGCCCACCAGCCATCAACTTATCAATCGGCGTATCAATCATCGAAATCATCTGGGCCAGACCCACCGGAGCCGGATAAAGCTGCTTATTCGTCAGCAAACTCGCCGCGAATAAATACTCATTCCATGCGTGGAAGAAGGCCACCACACCCACCGAGACTAAACCCGGCGCGGCAATCGGCAGCATAATGCGCCACAACATGCCCATGCGTGTGCAGCCATCCACCATCGCCGCATCTCGAATTTCGTTAGGGATGGTGTCGAACACATTTTTGAGAATCCAGATACAGATAGGCAAGACGAATGCGGTATCAATCAATGCCAGCATCGGCAAATTATTTTTGAGCTGCAATTTATCAATCGTCGCGTAAAGTGGGATCAGGATGAGCGCTTCCGGCAGCATTTGCGTCATCAGAAGTAAAAAGCCAAAGACATTCTGCCCGCGCCACCGTTTACCTGCCAAGGCATATGCACCGAGGATACTCAACAACAGGCTAATAACGGTCGTCATCGTCGCCAACAAGATCGAGTTGCCGATCCAAATATCCACGCGGTCAGGGTTATTATTGACCTGAAAAATCTCAGAAAATGCGTTGGGATTAATCGCCTGTGGAAACAGGGGCGGCGGATATTGTAAGCTGAGTTTAACGGGTTGGATGACACTGACGATCATCCAGTAAATAGGGAACGCGGTAACGACCACGAACGCGATCAACACCAGATAAAGTGGTATCCGGTTGATCCAGCGGAAACGGTTCGTCGGTTTAGTGGCTGTTTTAGCCATTGGTACGGTTGTTTCCATGTGGGTTATGTTGCGGCCTCCGCTGCTTGCCGTCGCTGCAAATAGGCAAATAATAGGGTAATTGCAAACACGACGACGAATCCGGCCACGCCAATGGTCGCGCCGTAGGAAAAGTCAAATGAATTGAAGGCCGTCTTATACACCGAAATCACCAATGTTTCGGTGACACGTCCGGGTCCACCGCCCGTCGCCAAAAAGATCAGCACAAATTGACGGAAAGCGAAGATACAAGCCAGCACGCCCAGCAGCATCAACGTCGGCAGGAGTGAAGGCAAAGTGATATAGCGAAACGACTGCCGTGGATTCGCACCGTCAACTTTGGCAGCCTCGTACAATTCATGCGGTATCGACTGCATAGCAGCCAGCGTCACCAAGCCGTAAAACGGAAACGCTTTCCACGAGGCGATGGCAACCACCAGCGGCATCGCCAGATTAATATCCAGCAGCCATTTGGGGTTTTGCGTCAGCCACGGCATGAGCGCCCGTGCGAACACATTCATCACGCCGAAATTCGGATTGAGAATCCAGTAGAAAATCAGCACAGTGGGCAAATCAGGGAAAGCCCACGGCAGTGTAATCACGGTACGGACGATGGAACGCCCGCGAAAATTGCGGTTCATAATCAGCGCCGAAATCAATCCCGCTCCAACAGCAAAGATGACCGTCGCGATCATAAAGGTCAACGTAACCTTAAGTGAATTAAAGAATTTAGCGTCATGCAGCATCCGGTTATAGTTCGCTAGTCCTACAAACTTGACCGTTCCAATGCCAATCACATCGCTGGTAAAACTGGAACCCACCTGTTGGATGATAGGGATTAAAATAAACACGCCTTCATAAATAACGATAGGCAGTGCCAGCAAATAAGGTAAATAATCGCGTTTAGGTCGCGATACAGGTGCGGCTACTTGGGCTTTAAGGCCCACTTGAACGGCCATACAAAGTGTCTCCTGTAATCAATAAGTAAGGCCACAAGCGTTCGTGCCCTTATATCTTGGAGACAATAGGCATAAGCCTACTGTCTCCCTTGCACTACCAAATGATGATTAGGCTGTGAAGACGCGGATTGCTAATTCTTCAGCTTCCGTTTGGGCGGCGGCCATTGCATCCTCAACCGAGGTGCTGCCTGCTAACACTTCTTGGAAGTGCGGCACAACGACCTGTCCCAGTTCATCGTTGAACAGCACAAAATCGCCCAAGGTCTCAGGTACGGTGATGGCCGTAGTAGCATCATAACCATCGGCCCATTTCAATGTCGCGCGGTACTCAGGACGGATACCACCCTCGATGGCTGGAATAACGTCCAAGCAGCCTTCGAGAAGTTGTTGGTAATTTTCCTTCTTGTACAGCCAAGACAGGAATTCTTTGGCGGCGGCTTGTTTTTCCGGCTCAGTATTGGCGTTGACGCAAATCGGATGAATACGCGTGATACCCTTGCCACCGGGCCAGAAGGGTTTGGCACTGCGTAGATTGCCGTAGAGATTCGGATCGTCGGTGCTGTTGCTCCACGAGTTAACCGCTGCCGATACCACCAGTTCTTGGGCGATCTGTGAGCCGCCGAACATCTTATTAGCCGTACCGATGTCTGTACCTTGGGGCATACCGAGATCGAACATAGTCTTAAACAACTTCAAACCGTTGATGACCGGTTCGGACGTGAGCAGCGGCTTCTTACCATCGGCCCAAACGCCGTCGTACAGAACCGCCCATTGTTGCAGCGTGAACCATGTCGAGAAGGGATCGGATGCCACATGGGGAGAAAAAATACCGAATTGGTTCGGCTTATTGGTGAGCGCCTTAACACCATCAACCCATTCATCAATGCTGGTTGGCTCTTTCAGACCAGCCTTATCATACAAACCCTTGTTGTACAGCAAACCGAAGCGCACGGTCACAATGTCCAAACCGTTGACTTCGCCATCTTTACGCAGCATGTCCTGCGCTTTGCTCAATGTGACACCGGCCTTCTTGACCACATCTTCGAGGGAGATCGTGTGACCAGCCTTCATCAAACGCAAGAAGCCGTCCGGCGTTTCGGTGAACATGTCGCCGTCAATCTTGCCCGACTTGGCTTGCACGAGAATTTGTTGGAAATAATCGTTCTCGCCATAACCCGATTCATTGATATGAATGTCCGTCTGAGCCTCGTGGAACTTCTTAATCATCATGCGCCATGCATCACCGCGCCCCGGCTCCTGCCAGAACCACGTTAGGAAGTTCAATTCCATCTTGCTCTGGCGGATAAACACTGGGAAGCTGATCTTGGGTAGAGCCATAGAGGACGCTGCGCCCGCAGCCACTCCGGTAAACTTTAGAAAATCACGGCGGCTGATCGTCTTTTTGGCCGTTGTCTTTTTGGATGTATTAGAATTAGTCATGACATTCCTCTTCTAGTAGACGACCACAGAAATAAACTAAGAAAGAGTGTATCCTAAAGCAATTGTGAGAGAAGGATACTGGAAAATGGGACGAAAACAAAACCATCGGATCGTGTTGAGCCA
>JACDGI010000677.1 GCA_013821665.1 Anaerolineae bacterium | reverse complement strand
ATCCCCAATAGTTGCATAAACACCACTGATCGTACCGGTCGTCTGAAATTGGAGTGATGCCACCTTGTTGGCTTCTACAGCGCCCAAGGCAGAAATCGTGGTGGACGGAGCAGCCGTCGCCTGTCCAGCCGATTGTCGTCGGCTACCGGATTGTGCTGGTGTAGACTCAGGGGCGTGAGTCGGATTTTGAGGGTCCTGAGTCGCAGGTGCTTGATTAGGTAAATTGCCCTGCGCGGCTTGAATAATTCCAGCCAGCGGAATAACAACGAGCAATACCAAACATACAATTAAAATCGTTCGCTTTACGGTCATCGGAATTCTCCACGTATCATGTACAAGTGGTAGTTTGCGTCAAGACTATATAGAACTTATGAAGAAGATATTCAGAAGTTGTTTAGATTACGATCTAGCTTAGGCTTGTCACTTTGAAAGAGAATGAAAGGGATATGAACTTAAAATGAGATTCGAATCGATTTTCATTAAGGAGGTCACGAATTATTACACAGGTTGGAGATTATACGGTTCTGAAAATATAGGCTGGTTGTTTGTTGCTGTCGTCGTTGCAGTTGTTGAAGTCCCTATTATTCAGCATTACGTTCACGCAACCAAACCGCACAAGCAGTCACAAAGCGCTCGGCTATATGGGGATTAGAGGCAAAATGCAAATGGGTATAAGCCGCTAAAAGATTATCCGCCGCAAACCCTTCTGGTCGTCCTATTTCATGGTCAGATGATGCGGCAAAGTAGGCATCACGAAGTTCCTCCGGTGCATCCCATGTCGAATAATGGAATTCATGACCACGCGCGGTCTCGCCAACATCCAACAGCAAGGTAGGACGATTGGCAGTAATGGTTCGATACCCCATCGTAAAGCGTGACCCCATGTGAACCGTACCGGGCAAAATGCCAAACATGGGATGCCGCTGACCATCAACATCAATCAACGTTTCGGTGAGCGCCATTAAACCGCCACATTCGGCATAAATAGGCATTCCCGCTGCGAAACGTTCTTGAAGTTTCTCTCGCAGCCGATTGTTAGCACTGATCCGTTCAGCGTGCAGTTCAGGATAACCACCACCTAAATACACGCCAGATGTTCCGGCTGGCAAATCATCATCAGCGAGTGGGCTAAATGGAACAATTTCCGCTCCAGCAGCCCGCAGTAAATCCAAATTATCCTCATAGTAGAAACAAAAAGCCGCATCTTGTGCCACGGCAATACGCACGCCTGTGACCTGTGACTGAATAGTAATGGGCGTTGGTGCGTTCGTTAAGGGAGGTGCTGCCTCAGCCAGTTGTAAAATGTGATCCAAATCGATATGTTCTTGAACCCATGCAGCCGCTTGCGCGATGAAGGCTTGATGTTCAGATGCCATATGTAAGCCAAGATGCCGTTCAGGAACATGAATATCAGAGTTGTAAGGTAAGCAGCCTAACACCGGTAGCCCAATACTCTCAACTGCCGACCGCAGCCAATCAATATGGCGCTGCCCACCAACCCGATTACAAATCACGCCAACCAAGTTGACGGCAGGATCAAAATCGCGGAAACCCAGAGCAATCGCGCCAACGCTGCGGCTCATGGCACTCGCATCAATGACCAGCAGCACAGGAGCGCTCAATAATTTAGCAACTTCAGCAGTACTGCCCCGCTCAGTCGCCCCTGCCCCATCAAATAAGCCCATCACACCTTCAATGATTGCAAGATCAACATCCGCTGAGGCATGGAAAAACGATTGCTTTAAAACCGCTGTCGTCATCATCCAACTATCCAAGTTGCGCGATTTACGTCCAGTTGCCAGAGTGTGATAAGTCGGATCAATATAATCCGGCCCTACCTTAAAACCCTGCACACGCACACGTTTTGACAACGCTGCCATCAAGCCGCTGGTGATGGTCGTTTTACCCGCACCACTAGAAGGGGCAGCAATCACCAAACGAGGTATGTGCACAACCGTTTCCAAAATATTTACTTCTCCGCTTATGAGCAGTCGGCATTCAATCTTATCAGAATGCTGCCGGACTCCTATCGGTGACTTAAATAAAAAGCGTTCAAGTAATCATCTATAAATTACTTGAACGCTATTTGAAACCGAATATCTAGCAGTTATCGCAAGCGCGATACCATAACGAGATTAGCTCGCTGCGGGCGTTAGCAGTTGATCAATACTATCCTCGATCCACAGCAATCCAACTGGCGCATTGGGATCACCCTTGTAGCGGGCAATTTGCTTAACCTGATCTTCCAGTTGAACCGAAGTGGTAACCGTTGATTGGTCGGTCATAACGCGTTTTTCATAGCTGTCTTGCCAATCGAAGTAGCCTAAAGCCTGCGCTTTTTGCACGATGCCCGAAATGGCCGAGGCATCGACCTTCAAAATCGAAACACCTATAGCCTTCACGTTGGCAATACCGCTATAAACCACCGTTCCATCTGCATAAATGGCGACCTTGTATACAGGGCACTTTCCATAGCAAGCGTCCCGTTGCAGAGTCAGAACTGGCGCATCGCTGCCGAATGAGACGTTGGCAATGTTGCGCTGGACACCCGTCCACAATTGGCTGTTGGTCATGTCGTCAATCCACAGCTCCAGAAATGAAAGAGCCTGTGGTGCAGTATTATCACCCGCATAATGTGTAATGCGATGCGTCTTGCCAGCTTGTGTCACCGAAGTAATAGTACTTGGCAAATCGGTGACCATTTGAGTGTCATAGGCTTCTTTCCAGTCGAAATAACCGGCAGTTTCAAATGCCTTGACCATCAGCGCAACGGTTGCGGGGTCAATCTGGCTTGTCTGTTCTCCCATGACATCGACAAACTTCTGCCCGTTGTAAACCACATCGCCATTGTCATAAATAGTGATCGTGTAAACGGGGCAGCTTCCAAAACAGGCAGTACGCTCTAGCGTAATTGCCACATTGGCTTTGTTATCCTGAGCAGCGACCGAAGTGATGCCCAGAATAGAAATGATCAGTAAAATCGCGAATTTCAGCTTGTGCATTGTGATAGTTTCTCCTTGCTATACAAGACGTTTAAAGCAGTTAGAAAGTTCCCACTACTTTAAACAAATCAAATAGGCGATCAATATCACAAGAATAAAGGCGAAGATTTCGGTTGTCATCAGCATTTCTACTCAATTTTAGATAGGTGCTTTTTGAGCCAGTGGCAATTCAACTGTAAAAGTACTGCCCTGCCCTGCCTTACCTTCACTCATCACGTTGATATGTCCACCGTGCATTTCGACAATCGCCTTGACAATCGCCAGACCTAAGCCTGTGCCACCGGTATTCCGATTGCGTGACGGATCAACACGATAAAAACGATTGAAAATATAAGGTAAATTTTCGATGGGAATGCCATCGCCTGTATCTTTAACCTGCAAACTGAGTTTGTCACTGCTATAACTGGTGCGGATTTTAATTTGCCCGCCTTTTAACGTATGTACCAGCGCGTTATTCAACAGGTTATGCAGCACTTGCGATAACCGTCCGCTGTCAGCCATAACCAACGGCAAATCGGGAGCCATATCGATTTGAAGGCTTATCCCTTCGGCCTCCGCCAATGAACTAAACTTCGCCACCGTCGTATTCACAAGGTCATCCAATTGAACCGGATGGAGATCGAGTTTGAGTTGGTTCGCGTCTGCTTGGCTCAGTTCATGCAAATCATCCACTAACCGGCTGAGGAGACGGGTTTGATCGTAAAGCCGCGCCACTTCCACGTTATCCATCGGGTAAACTTCATCCAGAATTGCCAGCAAATTGCCCTGCAAGACTGTCAAAGGCGTTCGCAATTCGTGGGCCACATCAGCTACTAAATTCCGGCGCAGAGTCTCGGTTTGCTCTAAGGCAGCCGCCATTTCGTTGAAGGCGTTCGCCATATCCATGACCTCAACCGTACCCTCCACCTTGACGCGGCGGCTGAGATTTCGTGCGCCAATGGCTCGCGCGGCTTCAGCCAACCGCTGTATGGGCGCGGTCAGGCTGCGGCTCACCAATACCCCGAAGAAAAGTCCGATGATGCCACCGGTAACTGCCACAATCAGTAAAGCGGTACTCAAGCCTTCTAAGATAAAATGAGATTGGTTCGCCCGTAAGGGAAGCTGCGCGGGCGGCTCTTCGAGGCTCACATAGCCTTTTATTTGACCAGCCACTCGTAGGGGTACGGCTGTCGTCGTTAAGCTGTTGATGTCGCGTGCATCGGAGTTCACTGATCCCGGCGTAGAATTAAAGAGAACTTTCCCTTCGGCATCCGTAATGATCAGGATTAAACCCAGACGTGGGCCAACCGCGAACGTTTCCGAGTTGCTTAGAAGAACCGATTCAAGTCCGTCCCAGTTACCATGTTCCTTGTAATAATCTTGCAGGCCATCAACCAACCCGCCTTCCGATTGGTAATCTTGCAAGATAATCGATTCACGTATACCGC
>JACDGI010000676.1 GCA_013821665.1 Anaerolineae bacterium | reverse complement strand
CCGTTTCACTCCGCTGTTCAGATGGTGGACAAACGCACCTGTCAATTTCTATGATGTACTACTTTTCTGCGCTGTCGTGAACCCGCTTAATGGCACTCTGCACAAGATCAATTAATTCATCAATACCTGCCGGCGAAATTGGAGCGGCCTTGAGCCGTTCCAGATCGTGTAGGAAAGTCTCTAACGGGCCGACGAGTCGGACGTGTTGAGCAGCAAGATTGATCTGCCGCTTGGCTTGTTCCAGATTCCCAAGGACAAGCTGTGCGGCGCTCAGATCGAAGCGCGTCCAGTAGTCGAATGGATTATTATCTAACATACGAGGGGATATTGCCGCGGAGCGCTCGTAGTACTGTTTCGCTTCTTCCAAATCGCCGTTCAGGTAGTATAACGTTGCTAAATTGACCACAGGATAAGAGTTTGCTGGTGTCACCAATTCAGCCGCTTTATAGGCTTCAATCGCCTCAGCCATGCGATTCAAGCGCTTATACAGGCCGCCAAGTACAGCATGGAATGATTCGCCGTTAATATCGAGTACGGCAGGGTCTTGTGATAGTGCCCGAAGAAACATCTGCTCTGATTCCGCGTAACGTTGTTTTTTCACCTCAGGGTCGGTCGTCGCATCTGCCTGTAAGCGCAGCGCATAAGCCAACGCAGCTTCGGCAGGGGGGTATTGTTCATTCTGCGTCAGGGCACGCTTCAGGAGTCCAATACCTTTTTCAATTTGGCGGGTCTCGATGTAAAGATAGCCCAAATAATAATTCGTGGCAAGGTTATTATGATCAAGCGCATAGGCTTCTTCGTAGGTACGCAATGCCGATTTGATATTCCTAGCCTTTACTTGCTGTTCTCCAAGTTGGAGTAGCGAGAGCGCACGGATGGCAAGCAGTGTTTCATGATCACCTTCCGCGCGAGCATCACTGGCAGCCGCTAGAACATTTTGTCCAACGATGATGATCGGCAGCAACGCCAACTGCAAGAATGTCTGTGCAACCCAACTGACAATGATAATGGGATCCTGGCTCCTAATCGCCGCAGGAAGCGAAATGAGGGCAATAATCGTGAAGAGGTATGCACACCACATGGAGCCAACGGACTTCGTAATGAGTACGGCAAGGCGGCTGTTAAAACGACCTATGGCGCTTTGTTTAAGCACCACTTTTCGAGTATCTTGGTTTAAGTCAAAACTGGGATCCTGAGTTCCCGATTTAGTGATCTGTGATTCGTTTTTCATAAACCCTTCTTTTAGGTTATAAGGTTCAACTTACTATTAGTCGAGAGAACGCCTTATGAGACAAGCGGTAAAGCACTGAGGCAGATGATCTATAGGACACTCAAGAAAAAGACACGTTCATTGAGTTCCTCATTATTCCGCAATATGGGTGGCTGAAAATTGTCAGACCGTTCTCAACGGATTATCATTCTACTCAGAAGATCGACTATCAAGCTGACATAGGTACATAATGACATTTCAATCTGACTTGCTCGCTTGGTATGACCAACATGCTGCGGCTTTACCGTGGCGAGAAAATCACGATGCTTATCGCGTTTGGTTGTCCGAAATTATGCTTCAGCAAACTCAGGTTGAAACGGTTATACCCTACTTTGCCCGTTTTCTGACGGCTTTTCCCACTGTTCATGATCTCGCAAGAGCGCCTTTGGATAGCGTCCTGAAACTATGGGAAGGATTAGGCTATTATAGCCGCGCCCGTAATTTACACCAAGCGGCTCAAAAGGTTTCCCAAGACTATGCGGGTCAATTCCCACAATCGGTAGAGGGTCTGCTTTTATTACCCGGCATCGGTCGCTATACAGCCGGTGCAATCTCCAGTATTGCTTATGGACAACCTGCTCCGCTTTTGGATGGTAACGTCATCCGCGTTTTTGCTCGGCTGACCGATTTAGAGGCCGATGTGACCCAACCAGCCGTTAAAGAATCGTTGTGGAACCTGGCTGAGCAATGGCTAGATCGTACCCGCCCCGGCGACTATAACCAGTCACTCATGGAATTAGGCCGTGTGATCTGCAAACCGCGTGCGCCTTTATGTGGCGAGTGTCCAATCAGCCAACATTGTAAAGCCTTCGCCAACGGCACACAAAATATACGGCCTGTCAAAAAACGCAAAGCGGCTGTCCCACATTATGATGTGACTGCGGGCATGGTCTGGAATGAGGCAGGGAAGGTCTTAATCGCCCAGCGGCCACTCGAAGGTTTGTTGGGCGGCCTATGGGAGTTTCCCGGTGGTAAACAAGAATCAGGCGAAACGCTGCCTGAATGTTTGCGCCGTGAATTGCGTGAAGAACTGGCGATTGAAGTTGAAGTCGGTGAGCTTTTCACGGTCGTTCAACATGGTTTTACCCACTTTAAGATTACCCTGCACGCCTTTACCTGCCAGTATCGGAGCGGTGAACCGCAAGCGCTCGGCGTGCGTGATTGGGCGTGGGTGACACCGGCTGAATTAGAGCGTTATTCCTTCGGCAAAGCGGATCGTGAAGTCATACGGGCGCTGGAAGATCGCGGACGTATGTTGTTGTAAGCTATATGCGAAAAATGCAGTAAATGCTGCATTTACTGCATTTTTCGCATTTTCGCCGCCGAATTGTCGGCGGCAAACAGGGGACAAACCGCTGAATGAATATTTTGTGCCAGCGGGAGCAGGGGAGTAAACCGCTGAAATGACACAAATCCGGCGGGAAGCTCGGTCAGTGCCACCGCCGTGCAATTAGCGTCTGCCGCTGCTGTAATTGCATTCATTTTTAGTGGTATTTGATGAACAGGCGATGACATACAATCTTCCCCAAAAGAGCTCAATTTCTACATCTATTTTAGAACATAAGTTCATATTGTGTCAATAGCATTTCGTTCGAGTTTTCTAACCTAGATGAACTGGCGTATTGTCGATACTGATGTTGTTGTAAATAAAAATGAGGCAACATATGCTGTCGCCTCATTTATCAAATCTATGTGTATGTTAGCTACTTCACTGTGAAAGTACAGCTTCCCGACTCACTTGGTTTATTGGTGCCGGGGCCATAATTATCGTAGCCATCGGTAATTTGTGCCTTCCACGACACATTGTAGGTAATGGAATGTTGTCCCGTAGCTAACGGCCCAACCGGCACATACCAGAAGATGTAGAAGTTGCCGTCATTCTGCTTGCGGATTGAGGTGGCAAACTGTCGCCAGTTATCCAATGTCTTTCCATCGACCTTCACGTCATAAATAACGTTGTCGAGGTGCTGCTGGATGAGCGACTTGTCGTTGACGTACCAACTCCAGAACACGTCGATGGTTGCACCTGCTGCTAGATTATTAGGCGCAGGTCGTCCGAATACCTTGTTATCGCAATAAGCCAACACATCCACGCCGGATTGTGAACCTGTATTGCCTTCGCCGCCCACACCACCTGCTGACGGTGTAAAGGTGATACCAACGAATGGAATACTGGGTGTGGCCGTATCCGCGCCAACGGGTGTGAAGGTGGCTGTAGCGGTCGGCAGTGCCATAGCAGTCGCCGTGAGTTGAATGGCATTGACATCAATCACAGGCAGGGGTGGCAGTGTGCCATCGGCGGCTGATGCGGCAGGTGTATCACTGGCTGAAGCCGCGCTGCCCACTTCCGTCGGCGTGACCACCGAGCGGGGTGGAGTCGGAGTGATGGTTCCGCCACCTAAGACAGCAGTCGGAAATGGTGTACCTTGTGCCAACGCAGTTAGATTAGGCGATAGGGTAGCGGTTGGAAAATCGGTTGGCATGGGGCTAAGGCGTACGAGAGTCGCGGCGATCCAGCCTTCGCGCCCGTCCTCCATGCGAATATTAAACCATTTAGCATCGGGACTGGTGGCGAGTACCTGTACACCTGTTCCCGGCTTCAGGGCGACAATCGCGCTGGCACCGACGCTCGGCCCTTCACGCACGTTCACGGTTTCCAGCGACGCGATGATCCCGGTTTGAACCGGTGTGGCGCTAGCTGTCGGCGTATCAGATGGAGTAGGTGAAATTGGGGTTTCGGAGGGTGTCAGGGTGAAGGTTGGCAGCGGTGTTCGTGATGGCACCGGCGTGGCCGTAAATCGCGGCGTAAAAGTGACCAATGGTGCCAGTGTATCGGTAGGCACGCCAGCACTTTGTTCGCCGGGGGTGTTGGTCGTGCAAGCCGCCAGCACAATCAGAACGAGGCCCATGCCAATGAATATATAACGCGAATTGAATGTATTGTTTGGGAAAGGCATATTTCAACCACTTCACTATCTCAGTAACCCCAATCAATTTAGCAGCAAAAGGGTTATTACGCAAAGTGTCACACGTAGCGGAGGCTAATCGTCAGTTTTTCCTTGACAGGTTTTCCCAAACGCGCTAACCTAGTACTATTGCAACTGGGAGAGACTGTTCGTGAACTTACGAATTACTGGCATGATGACTATGGGTATGATG
>JACDGI010000675.1 GCA_013821665.1 Anaerolineae bacterium | reverse complement strand
GACTCGTATTGACGATGGACGATAATAGGATTAATCTTGCCCGCTTCATCGCCCCGATTTTGCGGTTTCTTTCATGTGTTTCATCGTTAACACACGCTTGACTTCATTATTCCAGATAATTAAAAATTCTTGTGCGGCTGCCGCTGCTGCTACCGATTCACCGTCGCGTATTGGATTTTGCCGGAAATCCTGCGCTAACGTCTCGACTATATCGAGTAAACGTACCAGTTCCAATTCGCGCATTTGTGCCAGCGCATCTATAAATTGTTTGCTTTCAAAGTTATTTTCGTCAGTCATGGTGCTCTTTCTTTTGACATCGGAATTAATTTCACTATTCGATAGCGTGTGCTACCTGAGTAATGCTACTTTGTGTGCGGATAAAATAATGACGCTGCCGCGCGTATATTGATCTGGGTGTTCACCGTATCAATCAAATCGCGTGTCCGGAATGGTTTGGTTAAATATCCGCTAACTTTGTACGCTAGAGTTTTTTGAATCCACGCCCTATGTGCCGTGAGAATAATGATAGGGGGATAAGCAGTTAGGTTGGCTAGCGTCGCGAGGAATTCAAGACCACTCAGGCGGGGCATGAGGAGATCTAAAATAATGGCCTGATAAAAATCAGGGTAGAATTCAATGAGGTCGAGAGCCGCTTGACCATCTCGTGCTTCAGAAACCTGATGACCGGCTGACTCAAGCACGCTGCGAACGAGGAAGCGAATCATCAGTTCGTCATCAACAATTAAAACATGGGCCATCGTCTTCAATTTCCTTTTAATCGGGATCATGTTTGACCGCCGGGCAGATATTATCCTAAAGGAGTTTGCTGCAATGAGAAGAAATCGAAGTCATTCAGGTTGTTTGCGGTTTGCGTGTCGGTAGCGTCGTCTTTCGGTAAATCGGACAAATGATGGGGGTCCATTTAAGAAACTTGAACCGCCCTTACATCGGTTGGGCAAATTTCCCGACCCGGCTCAGCAATTCACTGATGATAAACGGTTTGCGAAGCACATCCACCACAAAAGAAGGTAGGACTCGTGACCGTATATTCTCTTCACCACTGACAATAATCACGGGGGCATGTGGCCGAAGTTGCAACTCATAAGCCCTCAAAAACTCGAAACCATTCATGATTGGCATCTCAATATCGAGCAAGATGAGACGGTAATCAGCCTGCGATACACTATTCAATGCCACTAGACCATTATCGGCGCTTAAGACACGATAACCTTCTAGCCTTAAAATGGTCATGAAGGTATCGCGTAAGTCTTCGCTATCATCGACCATTAAAATAGGAAGGGTGCGATCACCCGACAAGATCTCGCCTGACTGGCTGGACTCTGTTAGTGTCTTTTGAACGAGTACCAAGAACATATCGAGATCAAATGGCTTGTGAACCGTCTGGATATATCGGGTAAATAGATAATCCTTCATTTCTGTCGCCAGTTGAAAGGCTGTGGTGGTGATGATGACAGGAATATGCGCAGTCGCATCCTCCATTTTGAGGAATTGTAGAAACTCCCAGCCGATTACCTCGTCCCGTGCATTGAAATCAAGGATAATCAGGTCAGGAGGATCTTGTTCGAGCGCAACCAGACTGATATTGGCGTAGGGGTAAGTTAAGACCTCATAATCTTCGCGTTGTAAGGCCCCAGTAAACAAATTCCGCATACTCTCATCATTATCGATCACTACGATACGAGCTTCCATAGCATTTCTCACTCATCATACATATTCATGCCACACACTGTCGAAATAGGTTCGTCGAAAAAGACCTTAGTCTGTTGAACGTGTTTTGGTTTTCTTCTTGACCGACCCATTTGATTCGGGCAGATTCGTCACCGGAGAATCCATGTTATCTCCCAAGATCGATTGAACAGCTTTGACGAGATCACGACTTTCAAAAGGTTTACGGAGAAATACGACGTTTTTGGTTGCCAGATAAGCGCCAATTTCCTGAACCAGTTTAATAGCTGTGGTACAGAGCAAGACTGGAACTTTAGTGGTCGAATCTTCCATCTTGAGCAGTTGCAGGAATTCCCAACCCACCCCTTCACGGCCAACATAGTAGTCCAGAATAATCAGATCCGGCTTTATTTTGCCTACGTCGCGTAGTTCCGAGTTTAAAAACAGTTGGGTAGATACATCGTGGCCTTCTGCTTCCAAGATCTTCCGGAACATTGCGAGGATATTATCGGAGTTATTGATAACCATGATTCGACTCGACATTTGGCACCGCTTTCTAATACCAGCCAACAAATCGATTTGGCCCGTGGTGCTGCGACACACAAAGGTAAAAGGGATTGGAAGCCGTTTCGACCATTTCTTATCAATGATCAATATCGACCGTTTTGGCCAATTCCATTACATGGGTCTAAAAGGTCTTACTGTCTTCGTCAGCCCAACCCCAAAAGTGGATTGAAAAAGCGATGAATCGCTCAGGCGCGAAAACACAGTATTGATCAATTGATAGCGTAAACTTGTCTAGGGCTTCGTCTGATGAGCGAGATCTGTCTGAATTTCGCCTAAGACAACAGCAAGATTCAACAGGCATCACCAAACCTAAACTGCGGAGAATATCGGAGCCAATCACCAGACTTTTCGGTCAAAGACTTGGTTTAGGTAACCTAAATATATTGAGAAATTTCGTTGTTAGGTTAACTACTGCCAGCAGAATTCATATTAATTGTTATATGATCAGTGCAGTCTGTATTAGACTATAATCTGTTGTATTAAATTATAATACCCCCCAGCGGGACTATATTGGAATAGGAACTATGGCTTATGCCTATTCAAAATTATCCAGCAGGTACGTTTGCCTCGCCGCAGGCTGAGACCTCACGGCTAAGCGCTTATTGAAAACTCATAAACGTTTGAGCGTCCAATAAGTCTTTATCATCAATCAATCCAAAACATCTCTAATCCAAGTAACTGTTGATACCGCTGGCAATATCGCTAACGGTATTGGGAGTAAAAGGATATACAGACAATGGATAAAGTACTTTCTCGACGTTCTGTTTTGAAGGGGAGCGCGTTGGGGTTGGGTGCAGCCATCATGGGTTTTGCGCCTCTACTGGACGCTGCTCAGAAGGTATCGGCTTCAGCCAGCGACTCGATCACCAATCCGATGAGCGACCTCGACGTTTTGAACTATGCGTTGACGCTGGAACATTTGGAGTATGCCTTTTATCGGGATGGATTGAATCGCTTTAAATTTGCGGATCTGGATAACACTGGCCGTCCCTCAGAACATCTGGGACGCTACCTCACGTTAGTCCGTGACCACGAGCGCATTCATGTGAGCACGCTCACAAACGCTATCCGCAACGTAGGCGGCGTACCCGTACCAGAATTGAAGTATAAGTTTGGATACACCGATATTCGTGGGTTTCTGCGGATCGCAATGGCGCTCGAAAATACAGGTGTCATGGCCTATGATGGAGCGGTTAAACTGATCAAAAATCCGGCCTATTTGACTGTCGCTGCCACGATTGCCACAGTAGAAGCCCGTCATGCGTCATTTCTAAATCTGGTCAATGACGCCGTACCCTTCCCGTCGGCCTTTGATACCCCAAAGACTCCTGCGGAGATTGTAGCCATTGCCGGTCAATTCATTGTTAGCTAACACGAATCGCCCAGCAGTGACCCCGTAAAAAACGGTTGGGTAAGGAGAGTTAGCGAAAGACGCCTTACCCAACTTAAGCATAAACCAAAATGAATTACAGTGTGTCTTAAGAAGCGATAAGTCTGCCTAGCGCCAATTATTATTTTAACGTGACTTCCGCCAGCGTGCGGATGGTGCCGATTTCGCCGCGATGCTCGGTTTCATGCAGAACGAGGTGGTGGATCACCCATTCGGGCGTGACATCATAAAGTTCTAATGGACGTGGACGGTGGAACTCATCCAATGTCATATCCTTGAAGGTATCCAACACCAGACGGCGGGTGGAATCAAGCCGCTTAAAATGGGCATCTAAACTCACACCGGTGACCACCGTTAAACGGTCATCCGCACCACGCACTGAGAACGGAAAGGCATCCCACACGGTGGCCGACATTTTGGCTTCCATAACCTCATTGAACAACCAATCCATCTCGATCAGCGCGATGTGATAAAGCAGTGTGCCAATGCTGTTGCCATTCGGCGGCTGCCAGTCGATGACCTCCGGTGCGATGCCGTCGAGAATGCGACCTGTATCATTACGGGTATCTTCCAGCATCCACAACGCGCGTCCAATCGATGGTGCGTAACCATCCAAAGGCGCGACATGTAAATCCTGACGGGGTTTGGTGGACATAACAATACCGTGATTGCTAGTTGGGAATGAGATTGGTAAAAGCGAGAGCAAGGATAGAAGCGGAGACCTTTAAGTCAAAGCCCTCGTTAGTACGGACGTGGAGATGTTGGATACCCATCGCTTGCATTTGA
>JACDGI010000674.1 GCA_013821665.1 Anaerolineae bacterium | reverse complement strand
TGGTGAAGTAGGCCAAACAGTGGTGTTTGATGTCAATGGTAAACCGCAGCCGCCCGATCCAAGCCAGCCTTTTCACGGGCCGGGGTATAAATTGGATAACCCCAGCCGCGCAGGTAATTGTGCGACGTGTCACACGCCCATCGCCTCGACAGCGCCCAACATGCAGAATTGTACATGGTCAGGCTGCCATACCAGTTCAACGATTGAACACTCAAATGGAATCCTTCAACAACCAGCCGTCCCTTCAGTTAATCTGAAAGGGGATGCTGCCGAAGGTATTAGCTGCGAGTTCTGCCATAAGACCTTCAGAGTTGATGTCGATCCTAAGACGGGATTGCCCTATCCCGATATGCCCGGAATTTTATCGATGGAGTTGCTGCGTCCACAGGATGACAGCCAACAAGTATTCTTTGGCACGTTGGTAGATGTAGCGCGTACTGATAGCTACTTACCGCTACTTTCGCAAAGTCAATTTTGCGCAGGTTGTCATTATGGTGTGTTTGGTGGTGTCGTTGGGATGCAGATGGTCAAAGATGGCACTGTCATCTACAACTCTTATGGTGAATGGTTGAAGAGTCCTTATAGCAATCCTGATACCGGTAAGACTTGCCAGCAGTGTCATATGCCAATATCCGATTCAAACTGGTTCGTATTTGCGGCACAAGGCGGCTTAACGCGCGACAATGTTCAACTCCATGACCACACCATGCTCGGCACATATAGCGAAAAACTGCTGCAAAATGCCGTGACCATGAAAACGGATGCACAGCGCACGGATAACCAGATTCAGGTTCAAGTCAGTATCACCAACGATCAGGCAGGGCATGATGTACCTACGGACGTACCCATTCGCTCGGTGATCCTTGTGGTCGAAGCACTCGATGCCAAGGGTAATCCACTGGCATTGGCGGATGGTTCAGTCAATCCGAAATTCTCAGGCGATTATGCTGACTTACCGGGTAAGACATTCGCCAAAGTTCTCAGAGACGAATTAACGGGTGAAATGCCAACGGCTGCTTTCTGGAGACCGGTGACGATTGCCTCAGACAATCGCATCGCACCTTTGGCAACCGACACATCCAAGTACACGTTTACGCTGCCAACCAATGAAGCGGTCACAATTAACGTAAAACTGATATATAGACGGGCTTTTTATGAACTTATGCAACAGAAGGGCTGGAATGATCCGGACATTCTTATGGAACATGCAACTGTGCAACTACCAGCTAATTAAAGGATAACAATTATGGATAACAAAGAGAATATTATCCTTGAAGTCAAAGACCTGAAGCTGCATTTCCCGATTCATCAAGGTTTTTTACAGCGAGTCGTGGGTCATGTCAAAGCAGTTGATGGCGTGAGTTTTAAGCTGCATGATGGTGAGGTTCTGGGCTTGGTGGGCGAAAGCGGTTGTGGCAAAACAACCGTTGGTCGTACAATTCTACGCCTTTATGACCCGACTTCCGGCGAGATTTGGTATACGCGCCCCAACGGTGATCGTGTCAATCTGGCCGCCATTAACCAGAAGCAGATGAAACCCTTACGGCGAGAGATGCGGATGATCTTTCAAGATCCGTTTAGCTCACTGAATCCTCGCCTGACCGTCAAAGATATTATCGGCGAACCGCTTGAAATTCATGGTATCGCGCGCGGCAAAGAAGCCGAGCGGCGTGTAGCTGAATTAATGGAGTCTGTAGGCTTAAATCCAGCCCTCATGCGCCGTTATCCACACGAGTTTTCGGGTGGGCAGCGGCAGCGCATTGGCCTAGCCCGCACGCTTTCGCTGAACCCACGTTTGATTGTGGCTGACGAGCCCGTATCAGCTTTGGATGTGTCGGTGCAGGCGCAGGTGCTGAATCTGCTCCAAGAATTGCAGACACGCTTAGGTTTAACGCTTATATTCGTCGCCCACGATTTGTCGGTGGTCGAGCATATTTCGGATCGCATCGCCGTGATGTATGTGGGTAAGATTGTTGAAATGGCGGAGACTTCCGAACTGTTGCAACATCCTTTGCATCCCTATACTGAAGCGCTTCTTTCGGCTATTCCACCTGCCGATCCTGACATAAAAGGCGAACGCATTCAGTTACAAGGTGAAGTGCCCAGCCCCGCCAATCCGCCATCGGGTTGTATTTTTCACACCCGCTGCCGCTATGCACAGCCGGAGTGTTCTCAGAAAATACCACTGTTAACCGAAGTCGAAGCGGGGCACTCGGTCGCTTGCCATTTTGCTAAAGAATTACATCTTAAAGGGATAACGGAGTACCAGAATGCGTAATAATTCGCCTTTCCCGGCACTCATCGCTTACATCCCGATTATCGGTTGGCTTTACGTGTACTTGCTCCAGCGCAAAAATCCATTCGCCGTTTTTCATCTACGGCAGTCGGTAGGGCTTTTTCTTTTTCTCGTAGCTACATTTGTCATTTGGGCAGTCGTGGCTTATCTACTTGCCTTGATTCCTTACATGGCTGTTTTTAGTGTGACCTTATTTACCGTTGTGATGGCTTTTTACATATTTGGTTTTGTGATATGGGTGCGGGGCATATTGAATGCGTTAAATAGCAAATCAATCCCGTTGCCTTTGTTTGGTCAGTGGGCGAGCCGTTTACCGATTGCATAGAAATCGTTCTCGAAAGGAATAGCTGTATTCATGTCAAAAATAACATTTATTGGCGCAGGGAGTCTTGTGTTTACGCGCAACCTGTGCAGTGATATTTTGTTCGTTCCGGCGTTACAGGATAGCACGCTGACTCTGATGGATATTGATCCCATCCGGCTTGAACAATCACGTAAGGTTGTGCAAGCCATTATTGACTTACGTGGGTTAAAAGCGCGTATTGAAACCACCACCGACCGTCGTGCAGCCATCAAAGGTGCCGATTACGTAGTGACGACTTTCCAGCAGGGCGGTTTGGATGCCTATAAGTTGGATCTCGATATTCCACAGCGTTATGGGGTTGAACAATGTGTGGGTGATACGCTTGGGCCGGGCGGCGTGTTCCGTTCACTGCGGACGATCCCGGTGCTGCTGGGTATTGGTCACGACATGGATGAACTTGCACCTGACGCATTGCTACTCAATTATGTGAACCCGATGGCGGCAAACTGTTGGGCATTTGATAAGGCAACAGGTCGTCCACATGTGGGCTTATGCCACAGCGTGCAGGGAACCAGCGAGATGTTAGCCCGTTGGATTAATGTACCTTATGACGAAGTGACCTACCGCAGTGCGGGCATTAACCATCAGGCCTTCTTTCTCGATTTCAAGCGGCATGGCGAAGATTTGTATCCGCTGATTTGGAAGGCCATCGAAGACCCTGATATTTATGGCGAAGAACCGGTTCGCATCGACATCATGAAGCATTTTGGTTATTTTGTGACCGAGTCGAGTGGCCATGCCAGCGAATATATGCCTTATTTCCGTAAGTCGGCGGCTATGGTGAATAATGAATTGGTTCCTAAGTTCAAAAGCCCGAATGACCATTGGTTTGATTGGGGACGATCCGGTGGCTATTACCGCCACTGCATCGACCGGCAGAATAAGTTCAACAATGAATACGAATCCATGATCGCTGATGGTTCGGTTGTGCCGAAAGAACGTACCCATGAATACGGTTCGCGGATTATCGAAGCAATAGAAACCAACCGCCCAACGGTTATTGCCGGAAACATCCCCAACCGTGGTTTGATTGATAACTTACCTCAAGGCTGCTGTGTGGAAGTGCCATGCTTGGTCGATGGTAATGGTATTCAGCCCACAAAAATTGGCTCGGTGCCCACTCAACTCGCTGCCCTTAACCGCACCAATATCAATGTTCAGGAACTGATTGTCGAAGCGTCTCTAACTGGAAACACCGAAGCGGTTTATCATGCTGTCATGCTCGATCCGTTGACCGCAGCCGTATGTACACTTGACCAGATTCGGGCGATGGTGAGCGAGCTATTGGCAGCCGAGAAACAGTGGCTGCCGCAATTTAAAAACATTCAGGAAGTCGTAACCGCATAACGCATTGAAAAGGACACTACGATAATGCCCAAGTTTACGTTTCTAGGAGCTGGCAGCACAGTATTTGCCCAGAATTTGATGGGCGACATTCTGAGCTTCCCTGAATTGGCTGATTCAACCATTAGCTTGCATGACATTGATCCTGAACGCCTTAAGACCTCGGAAATTGTGGCGCATAAAGTTGCCGAGACCCTAGGTGTAAGTCCCAAAATCGAAGCATCGTCTGACCGCCGCAAATCCTTAGAGGGCTCGGACTACGCCATTGCGATGTTTCAGGTCGCTGGCTATAAGCCCGGTACATTGACCGACTTTGAAATCCCGAAGAAATACGGTCTGCGCCAAACCATTGCCGATACGTTGGGCATCGGTGGCATTATGCGCGGCTTGCGCACGATCCCTGTGATGATCGACATGTGCAAAGATATGGAAGAG
>JACDGI010000673.1 GCA_013821665.1 Anaerolineae bacterium | reverse complement strand
CCCGAAATGTATCCGTGGATCGTCAATCGCAGCAAAAGCGGTTGGGGCGTTGGATATGACTTCACCAACACACGCAACAAAGCCAAACTGATTCAGCAGGGTATCTACGTTAGCCTCGAAAAAAGTTTGCTCAAGATGTTACGCGAACATCCCGCTGATTTGGTTCTCTCCGTCCATTCGCTGCTGACCCGCACCACCATGCAAGGACTGATGCAGTTTGAAAAACGCCCGCCTTTTATGGTCGTCGTAACCGATCTGGTCTCGACCCACATGTTCTGGTACGACAAATCGGTTGATCGCTGCCTCGTCCCAACGCAACCGGCTTATGATCGCGGCCTACAAAGTGGACTTTCACCGGATCAAATGCGTGTTACCGGTTTGCCTGTACATCCTAACTTTGCTGAGCGTCTCACCGACAAAGCCTCGGCACGCGAAGAACTTGGCTGGGATCCTAAACTACCGGCTGTACTCATGGTGGGTGGTGGTGAAGGCATGGGTGCGCTTTATGAAACGGCCCGTGCCATCAATGATATGCGCCTCAAATGCCAGCTTATCGTGATCGCTGGCCGCAATACTGTTTTAAAACATAAACTCGAAACGGATCGTTGGAATCAGCCGACGCATGTTTATCCGTTTGTCACCAACATGCCTGTCCTTATGGCTGCTGCTGATATTCTTGTCAGTAAAGCTGGCCCCGCTACCATTAGCGAAGCCTGTATCGCCGGTCTGCCTGTTATTCTGTACGATGCCATCCCCGGACAAGAAACCGGTAATGTTGAATATGTCGTGCAAAACAATGCCGGTATTTATGCCCCCAGCCCCACTGAAGCCTCAGAAGCCGTTGCCAAATGGTTAGCCGAAGGCCCCGAAGGACTCAAGCGCCATTCAGAAAGCGCCCATCGTCTCGGTCGTCCCAATGCCGTTTGGGAAATCGCGGACGAAGTCTGGGAACAAGCTCAGAAACCCCTTATTCCGACCAACCGTCGCAATCTTTTCATAGATTTCTCACGTCGTGTTCCAATGCGTTCGCGACGCTTCTAACCGCCGCTTAATCGTAATATGCCTTATAATGTGAGGGGAGTGTAATCTTAAACTCCCCTTTTTCTTATTCTATGGAGAATCCCGATGCGTAATAAACGTTCCATTTTATGGATGATAGCGCTGCTGTCTCTATTGTTCGGCTCGTTGTCAGTTGCTGTCGCGCAGGAAGCGACCGCTGAGGCTACGCCCGAACCTGCAAAAATTGTTAACGACGAAGGTGGCCCCGTTTCAGTCACCGGTGATGTCAGTTATACCAATGGTTTCTTCACTGCCGGTGTTGATGAACCGCTCGTCATTATGGAAGATGAGGCGGGTTTTGTTGATCGCAATCACGGTTTCCAAATCCCCGAAAAGTCTCAGGTGCTCGGTAAAATCACCTCCGACTTTTTCACCTCACCGTTTACCTACAGCATTGACCTACCGATTGAGCCATCCGCAACTCTGCGTGATGTCGATCAAAACGCGACCAAAGATACTGGCGTGATGATTTACGCGGTGGCCTATTGGACGAATACATGGGGCGATCCGTTCCTCGAAAAACGTGATCTGTTCGGTGGTGGTTGGTCAACAGCTTACGCCTCAACCCACATCGACCAGGATCCTTCTGCTAAGGGTGAGGTCATCGGTGGCAAATATATCGTCTATGCACCGGATGATAAACAAGGATTTCCTTCGGGTTTTGGCGCGGACAAGAAATTGTTCACCAAAGACGATCCGATTGTCACCCTGCCCAAGGGTTATACCATTGTAGATATGGATACTGACCCGTTCACCTTTGACCGCACCAAGAATCCCAAGATTGATCTGATTGAGGGCGAAGGCGCAAAGCAAGAAGACTTTTCGAACCTGAGCTATAGCAAAGCCTTCGATGCCATGATCGATATGTTCCAAAAGAAGTATGCCTATACCGAACTCAAGAACATCGATTGGGCTGCCAAGAAAGCTGAATTCGCGCCACGCATTGCCGATGCCGAGAAAAATAATGACTCGGCTGCCTATCAGCAGGCGCTGCGCGATTTCATCTGGTCGATCCCCGATGGTCACTTGAGCGCACCGGTCGATAACACAGAGTTTGCGACGGCTACAGGTGGCGGCTTGGGTATGGCAATCCGCCAGTTGGATGATAAGCGTGTCATCGTCAACTACCTGTTGGATGGCGGCCCTGCTGAGTCCGCTGGCATCAAACTCAAGGCAGACATTGTCTCGATTAACGGCAAACCGATTGATGATGCGCTGAGCGCTACGGTACCGTGGTCATCGCCCTTTAGCAGCGACCATGTCCGACGTTTACAACAGTTACGTTATGTCATCCGCTTCCCGGTCGATACCGATGTGAGCGTCGAATACAAGAATCCGGGCGAGACGACAACATCTACAGCGAAGATGAAAACAGTCGATGAACGCACAAGTTTCGCCTTTTCGTCCTTAAATAAGGGCTTAACAGGTGTCGAACTGCCTGTCGAATTTAAGCTGTTGGATAACGGCTACATGTATGTCAAGGTTTACAGCTTCTTTGACAGCACGCGCTTGACGATCCAACTGTGGGAACGCATGATTACCGCCCTCAATCAGAGCCAACTTCCCGGCTTGATTATTGACATGCGTCAAAATGGTGGCGGCAGCGGCTTCCTTGCCGACGAGATGGCTGCCTACTTCTTCAACGAGGAAGTCGATACGGGCAACACCGAATCCTATGATGAGGCGCTCGGCAAGTTCTATTCCGACCCGAATCTGGAATCCAAGTTTATTCTCCCGCCGGAAAACATGCGCTATAACGGCAAGATTGCATTGCTGGTTGGGCCAAGTTGCTTTAGCGCTTGCGAATACTTTACCTATGACATGACGCTCCAAGATCGTGCAGCTATCGTCGGCCAATATCCGACGGGCGGTTTGGGTGGTGGGCAAACCACTTATGCCATGCCGGATGGTGTCAATCTTCAGTACTCGACTGGACGTAACGAAGATGCCAAGGGCAACATCATCATCGAAGGCACCGGTATTGCCCCAACCGTAAAGGTTCCAGTCGATGAAGAAACGTTGTTTGCGACTGGCGATCCTGTTTTGGATGCGGCTGTAGCGGCTCTGGATAAGGCGCTGAAATAACGTTTTTCCGAACCCTCTTGCATAATTGTTGAGGGAAATTCAGTGTAGTCGTGTATTAGGGGATATGTTATGCAGCATGTCCCCTCTTTTTTTGTGCATAGTGGACACACATTTTCTTGCTCTGCAAGGTTTTCTTTTGTACTATGACCTCACATGTCGTTTCGATTACACTCCACTGGAGGATTAGCTATTTATGAAAGCTGTTATTCTGGCAGCCGGAAAAGCCACGCGCCTGCGTCCTGTTACCCTCACCATGCCCAAGGCTCTTGTCCCTGTCGCTAATAAAACCCTTATTGGATATGCTTTCGACGTTCTCAAAGCCGCCGGGTTCAATGAGATTGGTATCGTTGTGAATGAACTGGACTCACCCATTCCCCAAACACTCGGTGATGGATCAGCGCTCGGCATTCACCTGCAATACATCGTTCAAACCGAGCAAAAAGGCTTGGCGCACGCCATTAGCCTTTGCCATGACTTTGTGGGTGACGAGCCTTTCTGTGTGTTCCTCGGCGACAACATCTTCCAAGATAAAATGACCCCTTTGTTCACCAACTTTTTGAGTTCGGGTGCGGAATCAGCCATTGCTCTTGGTGAAGTGCCTGACCCCAGCCGCTTCGGAATCGCCGAGTTGAACCCCGATGGTTCGATTGCCAAAGTCGTCGAGAAGCCTAAAGAACCGAAGTCCAATCTGGCTATTTCGGGCGTGTATTTGTTCCGTTCCAGCATTTTTGATGCCATCAGCCGCATTACTCCTTCATGGCGTAATGAACTTGAAATCACGGATGCCATTCAACAACTGGTTACGGATGGGCATCGTGTAGACACCTACAAAATCAAAGGCTGGTGGGTTGATGCTGGCAAACCGGATACTATCGTGCTTGCCAATCAACTCGTACTCGAAGAACTGCCTTATACACCGGCTAACGAAGATAAAACGCAGGTTATCGGCAACTCGACTGTTACCCACCGCGTCATTCTGGGCAAGAACAGTCAGGTCATTGATAGCATTATTCGTGGGCCGGTCATCATCGGTGAAAATGTCATCATCAGAAACAGCTATGTTGGCCCGTATACGGCTCTCGGTGATAACGTCACCATCGAGAACAGCGAAATTGAAGCCAGCATCGTCATGAAGAACTGCACCATCAAAAACATTCAGGGGCGCATCGACTCCAGTTTGTTAGCCGACAACGCTCAGCTAGAAAGTGCCAGCCATATGCCAGCCACCCATCGCTTTGTATTGGCCGAAAACAGCTACGTGCAACTCTAATTTAAACCAGTGTTATATTAAGCAGGATACGCT
>JACDGI010000672.1 GCA_013821665.1 Anaerolineae bacterium | reverse complement strand
GTGTGGGTTTGTCGGGTGGTGGCACCGCGACCATGTACGTGACAGCACTTGATTCACGCATCACCAGCGCCTATATCAGCGGGGCGATTAATACCTTCCGCGACTCGTTGATGTCGATTTCGCACTGCGTTTGTAATTATGTGCCGCAATTGCCCCAATATGCCGAGATGGCCGAGGTGGCCGGTTTGATCGCGCCGCGTCCGTTGATGGTCGAGAATGGCGATGAAGACCCGATTTATCCCGATTTTGGCGTGAAAGCGGGTGTGGATACCCTACGAAAAATCTATTCGGCGGTCGGGCATCCTGAGCGTCTGACGACCCATACCTTTCATGGTCGTCATCGCTGGGACGGCGAACCAATCGCCGGCTGGTTGGATCAGCAATATGAATAATGCGATTTAACCACCGAGATCTATAAATGTAGGGTGCGGAAATCGCGTTTTTGTAGGGGCGGCATTCTTGCCGCCCGCGCTTACTGAACGGCTTATGGTCTTTAACACATTAAAATGGAGCGTATTATCGTAGGGATGAGGCCTGCCTCATCCGCCGACTAAATACCTCAGCGCCACAAACCACAACGTTTCTAATTGTCAGAAAAGCCCTTTGACCTAGCACGAAAAGGGGCAGGTGGGGGATGTTGAGGCGCGGTTGAGAGTCTAAAATGGTGTTTGACCGACAGTCTGTAAGGAGAAAACGCCATGATTGATAACCCTCTGTCGCTTTCAAAAACCGGTTTGACAGCCCTATCGGACAGCGAACTGGCTCAGAAAATTAAAGAAGCGCTGGAAACCATGAACCAGATGAAAGAACGCGGCGAAGATGTCAGCGTTCAGGCAAAGGTTTATGAGGCCTATGTGGACGAGTATAACCACCGTTCAAGCGATACACCGACCAAGCCACATGGCTTGAAAGCTGTGAAATAGCACTCTGTTATTGGCCTCTTCCTAGCAGTTCCCCCTATTCCAAAACGTCCATGTCTCCTAGCAAAGTATAGCCATCGTACCTTAGAAAGTGCGGTGGCTTTCTGTTAATTTATAAACATGAGACCGCGTTCATTACGAAAGTGAGACAACATCATGCGCTGCGCGATCTGTGGCAAAGATGAAACTTCATTGACCAACCGTTTGTGCCTCCGTTGTTACATCACGACACGCGGACAGTCTCTTGATCCCGAACCGCTTTATCCCGGTGATGTGGTGGAAATCTTGAAGCCAGATATGAACGTGGGCCAGCGTGGTTTTGTTGTGCCGTGTCCGACACCACGACAAACGGCTGATGTTTGGGTGCGGATTAAACCCAACCGTGACAGCGATCCTTATTATGTGCCCTATGCACGGGATGATGTCAAACTCTTCAGCCGCATCGAAGCGCGTTAGGCGCTCATTTTAATCGTTTTTAAGATCGTAATCGTTCACTAAAACTTCTGTTTTTAACCGCGTGAATTTTCGTAGGGATGAGGCGTGCCTCATCCGTTGACTATCGACCACTCTGTCTCGTAAATAAATCGGTAATCTCCAAACCTGAAATCCCGCGTATATCTTGTATCTTCGTAAGGAAGGCTCTGTGACCCTTCCGCCGCAATTGATTACCATATAACTTCTGAGATGCACCAATTGGCATCTCTTTTTTATTCCCTACAATTCGCGTTTTCCCTTGCGATCAAAAATAATTTACCCTTTACTAGCGCCAACCAGAAAGGGTAATAAATGAGATAACCTCTCCGAGAAAGAGAGGTTATCGTATATTCAATTTTGCTTAGCACAACGCGCCCTCATGTACCGACTGCTGACCACAAGCAAACTTCAACCCCAATCGATAGCTATTGATACAAAAGTCGCGACTTTCGCATCCGATTGAGGCGTGGCTGCTTGAACAGCTCATGTTCCTAGAAAACGACAAACTGTTTGGTGTCAGTTGCACACGGGATAGGTTATGTTGAAGAATAGGGTATCGGGTATTTCCGATTCCGTCAAGTAGAATTTTGTTTTTTGATGACCATTCACGGCTTGCCATCTATTTTCTTGTGGAGTTCATCGGGCCGGTGCCAATTTCTTTGATATAGTGCAGCAGGTCGGGCAGCCACAATTCGTAACGCCCACGTCGCTTTCGAGTCTTGATCAGCCGATCATCTTCCGGCAGCCGCCAGTTTTTGTTCGCCATTTTTTCAAGATACTCGTGGCTATATCCAGTAATTTCGGCACCCTCACCCGTCAAAACCCAAATTTCTTGGTCGGGCGCGATTTCGCTTGCCATACAATGGCGCTGTTCAATCCTATCGAGTCTGTTGTTGAACCGATGTGGCTATTATAGCTGATTGCGTGGGGCAGGGCAGAGAACGTGAATCTCGGCAATAGAGTAACCCTCCGTTCTCGCGATGATTTCAGAATAACGTCATAATGCTATTAAATTCACCCAAACCGTGCAAAGATAATCAACCGATTCTCTTGCAAAATTTGAATGAAAATATTGAACGTTTCTTTTGCAATCAGTGAAGACGTGAGGGTGTAAATTAGTTTTGAGATGATAGTGAGAGTTATATTCATCTCTCCTAGATAACGATGGCTTTCTCACTTATTAATCTTTTCTGTAGGCTCAAATTCTTTCAGTCTGGAGTTTTAGATGAGATCAGCTTTAATTAGAAGCAATAGAATAGCATTTATCTTTTTGTTGGCTTTATTTTGTGTAGGATGTTCTCAATCTGAAACTGTTGCGTCAATAACAACAACCGCTGAGTCTTTACTTAACGCACCTTTACCTTTACCCGAATTCATTGGTCACATAAGACCGCCTCCTAATTCGACAATAACAGCTTCAGACAAAATATGTATTTCTGTATATCAGGGGGCGCTCTGGGAGGCAGGAACAGATGCTGCTACCCTAAAATCATATATTGTCGCAAATACGCACTTTGCCATTAATAATCAACAGATAAACCCTGAAAGTGCTTCGACTACTCAAGATTTCGGTTTAACTAAGGAAGGGAAAATCACTGATAAATATGGCTCAAATATAGAGTTTTGTTTAGCTCCTAGATTAACCTCTACCGCTCATGTTATTACTGTTACAACTTCATCTGTTTCAAATAAGAATTTCACGTATTCTTGGATGGTTATGGTGAAATAATGCCCACTGCTAAGCATCTTTAAATTTTAGCTTTTTGAAAATAACTCACGATAACCCCGCTTATCATGACTGATTTAAATCCCAGTCTACATGACATATCAACAGCAGACACTTCACTTCTTCGTAATCAGGTTTATTTTCGGTTAACCCGACAAATGGTTCTCTAACCAACCATCAACCATCGTCCTTGTCCCGCTCCCTCAAAAGGGTTAACGCCAGTCGCCCTTAAGAGTTACAAAATGTTCTTCCAAAAGGTAACCCATTCGCTCTCTACATCCGTTATGATTTGGTAGGGACACAGTACGCCGTGTCCGTGTTATTTAACCTGAGTTATGGATAAGCACATTTAGCAAGAAAAGCAAGCTTTCAATCTGCTTCTTCGGCGGGTTTTAGCGGGCTTCAGCCCCCTTCCCGCCGGAAAATGGAGCCGGATGCTTGAGCATCTGGCGGCTAAAACGCACAAATTTCTTATCCATAGCTGACGTTATTTAACATCTTATGAACACCTGATATTGCAATTGCGACAAAACCAATTGTGTCACAACAACAGCAGCAGCATCAACAGCATCATTTCAATCCCTATTGGCACTCCACTGCCGCCGCCGCCGCCAATGCCGCCACAAAACCCCAAATGTCAGGACAGCACTGACGACATTTCTGACAAACAAATCGCCAGCCGCCAATCGCTTTGCTGGCGACTGACGACTGGCGACTAATAGCTAATGACTATCGACTTTCTGACCTAGCTGGCTGGTGTGGCAGTCGGCTGCATCATCATGGCATCAGTTGCCTCAGGAGTCATTTCCATCATCATCGAGTCGGTGGCTTCGGGAGTCATCTCCATCATGCTCGGCATCATCATTTGATCACTCATCGCGTCGGCTGGAGCCATCATATTCATCATCATACCGGCATCGTTGGTGATGGTGAACTTGAGTGAACTCAGGACGCTAGGATAGGTGAAGCCGTCGGTGACGGTGTTGATCGATTGGACGACACCATTTTCAGCCGCACCAGTGTTGGGTGCTGCTTGACGGGCCGCTTGATCGGGGCCAACAAAGGGTTCTTGATTGACTTCTGTACCGGCATCCCACAGTTGGATTGCACCGCTGAAGGTTCCGGCTACCGGCGTGCCTTTAGCCGAGAACAGGGCGATACCATTTTCGTCGGTGGCGAAGAACAAGTCGTTGGATTGTCCGAACATCTCGGCATAAGACAGATAGTCGCCCGGTGCTGCCGCAAAAGTGAATTCAAAGGCTTGTCCGGGCATCAATGGGCCTGCTTTGTCTGCACCCACGGCAGTGTTGAAGATACCGGTTTGTTTGAAACCCAATTTACTCAGTGC
>JACDGI010000671.1 GCA_013821665.1 Anaerolineae bacterium | reverse complement strand
AATTTGCTCCTCGAATGCCCATGATCGGAACCACTAAACGGCTGCTTCAAAATATAGGTATGACATTAACATAAACCGTAAGCGACTGAAAGCACCAAAGATTAATACAGAAAGATTTGACCACAGAGCGTGTGAGAAGATGTTTGAAAAGTTCCGTGGTGTAAAACTATTTCGTTGGCCTGATAAACTGGTGATAACAGGTAATACACCGTAGAAACATTACGATGAAAAGCCTGCTTTGCAGGTGGAGCAGGTGGAAATGACCCTTTATGAACCTGATTTACGAAGATAACGCTTGGAAGTTCAAACCAAATTCAAACGTTTACTGAGCGATGTGGTGCGGTAGAACTGAACTAATGTTCAGGTCAAAGTTAAACTGATGGGGGGTAGGATAAGATACGAAAAATGAAGATAATTCAATATCGTTTTGACATCCGCTAATGAGGGGTTTGAGCATGACTGAAACGACGATCCCAACGCTCTACGAGTGGGTGGGGAATGCCGAGAGCTTTGGCACACTCATCAACACTTTTTATGATAAAGCGGTAGCCGACGAGCTGCTCAATCCACTGTTTAAGGATATGCCACCCCAGCACCGGCAGCATGTGGCCGCTTGGTTTGCCGAAATCTTTGGCGGCCCCAAAGTTTACAGCGCCCCATACGGCGCAGAAGAAGGCGCACATCACCATATGGTTTCGGCACATCTGAATTTGGGCATCACCGAGGCGCAGCGCAAACGGTGGGTGCAGTTGATGGGCGATGCCGCCGATGACGTAG
The DNA here is from genome assembly GCA_013821665.1 of Anaerolineae bacterium. Classification (GTDB taxonomy): domain Bacteria; phylum Chloroflexota; class Anaerolineae; order Aggregatilineales; family Phototrophicaceae; genus CFX2. The sequence continues at coordinate 3,706 of JACDGI010000671.1, read as the reverse complement.
GTTTACCAGCAGATGCAGAATTCCGGTCGGCGTTTATGGCGTATGTCGAATGGGGCACGCGCATGGCGTTGATGTTCTCCAAGGCGGGGATGAAAGCGCCTACCAGTGAACCTCTGCCCTATTGGGGATGGGGCGAAAAGCTGCCGTATATGTAGATCTTCTACGTGGAAAGAAGCCTATGCGCGAAGTGAGCTATAAAACATTTTGGTCTTATGGTGGAGCAGGTGTAAAACACAAAGCACCTCTCTCTGATTTTCTGCTTGATGTTTTGTATCTAATGGAAAACAGCGGCGTTATTCCTCCGCTTCATGTGTTAAATGAAGTTCTAAAAGGTGGGGGAAATAATGGTGGAATGAGTGCGGGAACCGCTTGGCGACCTTTTAGCATTAAAGACGCTGAATACAATGAACTTGTAGAAGTGTTACTTCAACTCGATGTTATTGAAGCCAAAAAAAATCACCGGTACGCTATGTTTCCAAAAATTGTTGTTGATGAAACCCTACATCAATATGCTACTCACCGCGAATGGCTTAAGGCGGTTACGTCAAAATATCCTCGGTTCACCTCATGATTTTAACGTTCGGCTTCGAGGATAAATTCAGCGATTTCGTTGTCGATGACCAAGGAGTTGGCGAGTCCGGTGCGGATGGCAATCCAGACCGGCAGCGCTTTATACAGTCGAGCGGCAACTACCCAAACACGCCCGCGTCCATTGATAGCCTTCCAGCGTGGCAGCGAGATTTGCCCTACTTCCTGATTCGCACCTTCCATCATGTCGTCGATGATTTTGCCCTGCTGATCAAACACATAACCCAAGAACGAGCCGCCGATGCGTGAACGCATTTCGGGCGTAGTCAGCCGTTGATAAACCCGTCTTAGCCGCGCAAATTCGGCGAAGTCCGCCGTGCGAAAATCGCCGGTATCGGAAGCGGTCGTCCGGCTGCGGCTGGAACGTCCGAGTCCATTCATCGAGACGAAGGCGGTACGCAAATTGTCATGCGCTTGAAAGATGACATCGTTCTGGGCTTCGGGTGCGAAGGCATAATATTGATGGGCTGATTTGGGAAATTTATTCGCCAGCAATTCACAGATGAAATTGGCACCATAGCGATTGGTAATCGTCTCACGGAAGCTCATCAGTGGAACCCATGTCGTGCCACGAAATTGATCCATTGAAGGAACAGCTTGCTCGGCCATCCGCAGAACGGTATATCCCGCACCGATGCCGATCAAATCGGGATATTGAATTTTGCTGAACACTTCGGTGGCTGCGAGGAAGGAAACGAACTCGGCACGAATCAAAGTGCCATCATTTTTATCTTGAATATCGGCCACGATAAAAGAATTTTCGCGCAAATGTGGATACAACCTTTGCAACCGCTGTTCAAGGTCGTGGTTACGGGGAACGGCGACCAATTGTAAAGCGTTGGAATGCAGGGCAATTTTGAGGAAACCGTAGAGTGTTTCAATGTCATAATCTTTGAAGTCAGGCAGATTGCGGATGGTATCCAAGCCGAGATTTTGCCGGACAAGTGAATCAAACAGCAAAACACCTAGGTTAATTTCACGGCGCTGCTGACCGAGTGCGTTTTGCGGAATATTCACACGCCAGACGATGCCTTTATGCTCGTGACGCACATCGTCGGCTGTTTCGTAGCTGCCTAAGAACCAATCAACGGGTTTGCCGAAATAGTGCGCGATGATTGCCAACGTATAAACATCAGGCAAGTATTTGCCGTTGCGCCAATTGCTGACAGTGGCTTCACTGTGGTTCAGTTCGGCTGCCAGTTCCTTGCCGGTGATGCCCAACTCATCAATGGCTTGTGTCAACCGCAGCGCGAAATGTGCCTCTAAATCATTCATACTTGCATACCTGAAGACAAAATACAATTGAACCGCAAAATCGCCAAGAACGCCGAGTTAATACAGAGAGTATTTAACTTCATTGAAGGCGATTTAGTCCACATAAATTCTTGTACAGGATGAGTTCAAAGCCTGCTCCATCGACGGTAAAGCGCTGTGGTCACAGACTATAAGCGTAGTCGGTTTACACATCAAGTCACAAGGAGCAGGTCATGTCGATTATCGAACAAATTCATGGGCGCGAAGTGTTGGACTCGCGCGGCAATCCTACGGTTGAAGTGCATGTGCGGCTGCGGGACGGTTCATTCGGGCGGGCAATTGTGCCCAGCGGCGCATCCACTGGACAGCATGAAGCCGTCGAACTGCGGGATGGTGAAGCACGTTACGGCGGCAAAGGTGTTCTGAAAGCAGTTGAGCATGTTAACACAGTGATTGCGAAGGCTTTGTGCGGTACATCAGCGTTGGAGCAAAAAGCACTGGATGACATCATGATTAAGTTGGATGGCACACCCAACAAATCTAACTTGGGGGCGAATGCCATCCTCGGCACATCGCTTGCCATTGCGCGGGCGGCGGCTGAAAGTGTGGGCTTACCACTTTACGCTTATCTTGGCGGTGTTCATGCTCATGTGCTGCCAGTGCCGATGATGAACATCATGAACGGCGGCAAACATGCGGAAGGCAGCACTGACTTCCAAGAGTTCATGATTATGCCAGTGGGTGCGCCGACTTTTAGCGAGGCGGTGCGCTGGGGCGCGGAAGTCTACCATATGCTGAAAAATATTCTGCATAAGATGGGTTACCAGACGACCGTTGGGGATGAAGGCGGATTTGCACCGCCGTTGGGTAGCAATCAGGCGGCGTTGGATGTGATTATGCAAGCCATCGAAAAGGCTGGCTATAAGGCGGGCGAGGATATTTTCATCGCGATTGATCCAGCTTCGTCGGAGTTTTACGAGGATGGCATCTATCATCTCAAAAGTGAAGGGAAGAGGTTTACGGCACTGGAAATGATCGACGTGTGGGCGGATTGGTGTGGACGCTATCCGATTATCTCGATTGAGGATGGGCTGGCCGAAAATGATTGGGAGAACTGGTCGCAGTTGGTCAAGACACTCGGCAACAAAGTCCAAATCGTGGGTGATGATATTGTGGTTTCCAACGTCGAGCGCTTGCGGAGTGCCATTCAACAAAAGGCCATCAATTCGCTGCTATTAAAGGTTAACCAGATCGGCACCTTGACTGAAGTGCTGGCTGCCGCCCAACTGTCACAACGTCATAACATGCCGGTGGTCACCAGCCATCGCAGTGGTGAAACCGAAGACAATACGATTGCGGATATTGCGGTAGCCATCAACAGCGGGCAGATCAAAATCGGCGCTCCGGCTCGCAGCGACCGCACAGCGAAATATAATCAACTGCTGCGGATCGAGGAGCAGTTAGGCGCGGCAGCGGTGTATGCCGGACGTTCAGCTTTCACCAGCTTGAATTTGGATGTGGAGTAAACCCAATACGATTGAACCGCGGAGAACGCAGAGAGAAGAGGAGAGTTGTAACAGGCTCTTCTCTTTTGCAAACGACTAAACGGGTAACTTGAGTGTGAATGTGCTTCCTTGATCAACCAAACTATCAACCGAGATGATACCGTTATGCGCCTCTACTATTTTCTGCACGATTGACAAACCTAATCCACTGCTCCCGCTGGTGGTTGAACGTGCTTGATCCGCTCGATAGAAGCGTTCAAAGATATGCGGCAAGTCATCTTTTGCGATCCCAATACCACTATCCTGCACTGAGATAATGGCTAAACCGTCCTGAGTTACGGTATGGATCGTCACCGAAC
>JACDGI010000670.1 GCA_013821665.1 Anaerolineae bacterium | reverse complement strand
GCTTGAACCCGTGCCGATCACGGTCGCACCTTTCCATTTAGCCAGTTGAACCGCTAAATGCCCCACGCCACCCGCTGCGCCTTGAATCAGCAGCCGTTCGCCTTTCACCAGATTTACGTTTTCAAACAGGGCTTGCCAAGCGGTGAGCGTGACCAACGGATAAGCAGCCGCTTCGATAAAGTTGATATTTTGCGGTTTGAGCGCCAAGTCGGTCTGCGGTGCCGCCACATATTCGGCATAAGCAGCGCCAATGTTAGGAAAGCGCACCATCCCGAAGACTTCATCCCCAACCTTGAATTTATTCGCATTTGTACCGACGGCTTCTACCACGCCGGAAATATCCCAACCGATAATCAGCGGGAACAGACTGCTGTCTTGGCTATACATACCGTGTCCTGCCCGCGTTTTCCAATCCACGGGATTGATACCGGCGGCGTGTACTTTCACCAGCACCTCACCGTCAGCAGGGGATGGACGCGGCGCATCTTCAAACTTTAAAACATCTGGCCCGCCATATTCGTGAATACGGGCTGCTTTCATCAGTTCTGTCATCGTGTTTACTCACTTTTATCAACGAGGATACGCCTATAATTTTATCGCCGTAGCTCTAGCGTGACGAATGCGTTGGGTAGAAGTTGTCTGATTCACTCTATACTGAAAATATCCAGAGAACAAAAGGCCATCAACATGAGCAGATTCAACCGCGTCAGTCGCATTCCCTATTTCATCTTGCTGTTTTTGGCATTGCTCATCGTTCCGGCAGTCCACGCGCAGGACACGACATCACACCAAATCTTATACGCGGTTGGTGGACAGGATGCAGGTGGCATCATCTATACCTTGGATGTGGATACTGGCCTGAAAACTGAAATTGGCACGATCCATAATTTGAGTGATGCGGGATGGTCACCCGATGGGAAATTTGTCTACTTACTCAGCTACAGTCAGCGGCTTCCCCGGCTGACCTTGGTCAATGTTGAAACTAAGCAGCGCGAAACACTGCTCGACCCGTTGGCAGATATTAGTTGCTGGCTGCCCATTTCGTGGTCACCGGACGGTCAATGGTTAACTTACACCGCCCAAACCGATTCAGACCCACTTCTTAAAATCTACAATCCGAATATGGGTGATATTCAAGTTTTGAAGGGTGGTGACCCAAATGATGATTTCCCCGATTGGTCGCCGGACAATCGTTACGCAACGTACCGGCTGGCATCCCCTACTCCAAGCGATCAAATGGCTGTTTGGGACACACAGACTCAACGCACAATCAGCACCCTAAACGTTGATCCGGCTAAGCAATTGCAGTGGTCACCCACCGAAAACCGTATTGCCTATCAAGAGGCTGGTTCGAAGTCTGTCATCATCTACAATCTCAGCGACGGAACGAAACAGAAATATGATCATGCTAAAATGGGGGATTGGTCACCGGACGGGCGATTTCTGACAATCTACGATTCCAAACTTTTGGTCATTGATGTCAACACAGAGAAGCCTGTTGAATTTGATGGCGATATATCAGGTGTCGGTTTTGGTCAGCCTTGGTCGGCTGATAGCCGTTATCTAGTGGCTTCAGGCCTGAACGTGAATGCTGATTCGACCAGTACGATTTATATACTTGATCTCGTACAAAAGCGGATTCTGCCTACAGGCATGAAGCCCACCGAAACATCTTTATTCACATGGTCTCCAATGGATGAGAAATTTGCTTTTGCCGCCGGTACTGATCTTGTCGATGGCGCTTCAATCTTCACCCATCTATGGACATTCAATGTGAATGATTTTCAATCCCATCAATATGTCGCGCAAATGCCTTGGGCTTGGGGACAGACACTCTTCTGGTCTCCGGGTGGACGCTATATAACGGTCGAGACCAGCGCAGGCGTAGGTTTATTCGATTCAAAATCGAACCAATTGAATTGGATAATGGAAGATGATCAGTCCTTCTCATGGCCCTACTGGTCACCTGATGGCGCGAAAATTGCCCTCATGTCAGATGATGATATTTATATGTTCACACCCGAAAATCACGACTTAGAGAACATCACCAATACACCCGACGAAACAGACATCTTCCTTGGTTGGCGGGGAGACAATCGAGGACACAGTCTCATTTCTCCTTGCGGGGAAACATAAACATGAAACGATTCACTCGTATCGCTTATTTGGTATTGATGCTGTTAGGTTTACTGATTGTTCCATCAGTTCACGCGCAGGGTACGCCCGACCAAATTTTGTATGCTGTCAGAAAAGACAGTGGGGATCTCATGTTCTATACCGTCAATATAGATGGCGGTGTGAAGAACCAAATTGGCGTTGTCCGTGAATATGGAAGCCAAGCCGGATGGTCACCTGATGGGAATTTTATCTATCTCTTGGAAAACACTTATTTAGATCACTCAACGTTGACTCTGGTTGATGCTAAAACAAACCGCCACCAAACAATCCCCGACCGGCTGGAACCCGCAACGTGTTCGCTACCATTTTGGTGGTCCCCCAATGGTGAATGGTTAGCATACTCCACACTATCCGATTCACAGACACTTCTCAAAATGATGAATCCGGTCACTGGCGATGTTCAGATTCTGGCAGGTGCCGACTTGTCTTATGGGGAGTTACATTGGTCGAATGACGGACGTTATGTAACCTATCCTACCGGTTTTTCAACATCAGGCTCCGGCTACAGATTTGTGATCTACGATTTGCACAATCAGAAAACTGTATCCGTGTTAAATGTCACAGCATCCTCTGAAATGTCATGGTCGCCTATAGAAAACCGTATTGTCTTCAAAAATAGTGATTCGCTCGATATCAACGTCTACAATCTCGCTGATGGGACGAAACAGGAATATAAAGGAGATAATATCGGGATATGGTCACCAGACGGACAATTCTTGACGATTTATCATAGAGATATAAATGACAAATTTTTATTATCAGTCATTGATGTTGTCGCCAACAAGACACTTGAATTGGATGGAGTAATCAGCGAACCGGGTGTGGATACTAGGGACGTAGTATGGTCCTCTGACGGACGCTATTTAGCTGTTCCAGTTATTGAATATCAGGTTGATTACAGACGGACGATTTATGTGCTAGACATTGCAGATAGGACAAGTAGGCGTTTGACCCTCGCCCCTGTTTATTATAATAAAATTGCATGGTCGCCTGTAGGAGATTGGTTGACCTTTGCCTCCCGCTCGGATAGCGAAACGGGCACATCCTTCACCTCACTTTGGTTATTTGATGTGTTCCACCAAACTCACCAGGAATTTGAGGTCGAATTTCCACCATATTACTATATCTATAATGGAAACTGGTCAGCCGATGGACGTTACATCATCGTTGGAACGCAAGCAGTTGGCTCAATAGTCCTCATTGACAGAGAGTCGGGGCAGATTACGCCTATAGCGGCTTCTCTCCCCAAGTTTGATGAGATAATCTGGTCACCATATGGCTCGAGGGCCATACTTACTTCGCAATCATACGACATCTATGTTTTCACACCTGAAAACCATGCCTTGGTTAATATCACCAACACGTCCGACGAAATAGAGTTATTCTACGCTTGGCAGGGGACAAAACGTAATAAGAGTTTCTTTAATTGTGGTTAAAGCTAATCTCAGGGTTGAAAAGCGCACTAAAAATGGATTTCAATAACCTAAAATCGCCGCGACTTCACTGGCCGCTTTTTTGGTCGCGCCCAGAATATAAGCAAGGCGTGCATCTTTCTCGCACAGTACAGCCAACGAGGCACGTCCCGCCGGATAAACCACCATCACGCCGTCCTCGCCTTCCATCAACAGGCGTTCGAGTTCGCCCTGCTGCAAACGGCCTAACGTGCGCTCGGCCAGCCCGATCAACGTGGCAGACATAGCAGCCACCTGCGGACTGCTGGTAGGGTTTTGGTGAGGATTATCCTCGTCGCCCGGTGGATAAGCAGAGACCAACAGACCATCGTTATTAACGACCACGGCGGCTTTAATACCTTCCGCCGCGCCGTTAAGTTCTTTCAGGGCGCGTTCAAGCCGGACTTCGCGAGTTTCCTGAACCATAAAAACTGTGCCTTGTTGTTAAGCGATTTTATGCGTGTATAAATGTAGTGTATGTGATGACTATCCTAAACAGTATAGCCTAGAATAGCTATCGGCTCAACAAAGCTTAAGGGATGAAATACGAATTGAACCGCACAGATACGGAGAACTTATTGTATTTGCATTGGTTTCCTCCATCGCTTGCGGGGGAGGATTAAGGAGGGGGTTGCGTTGTTTCACTTATTTCTTGCCGCATACTCATTGGCGAAGGTCGCCAGCAGATAGCGTTCGTCCTCGGTCAGTTCAGCCTTCATCAAGAGATCAGGCCGCTGCTGCCATGTACGCCGCAAACCTTGTTCTCGCCGCCACTGAGCGACTTTAGCGTGATCGCCCTCTTGCAACACCTGCGGCACAGTCAGTCCGCGCCATTCTGGTGGACGTGTATAGTGTGGCCC
>JACDGI010000669.1 GCA_013821665.1 Anaerolineae bacterium | reverse complement strand
ACCGACAACAACGCCACCCTGTTTGCCAATGGTTACAACTCGGTCATCAAGCCCTTGTTCGATAGCAAGGACTGGACCCTTGTTGACGATCAATCCGTGCCAGATTGGGACAACACCAAGGCTCAGACAATTTTCGAACAGATGTTGACCGCTGCTGGTGGTAAGATCGACGCAGCAGTTGCAGCCAACGATGGTCTGGCAAACGCAGTGGCAACCGCCCTCCAGAACCAAGGTCTGCCCTACATCCCCGTGACCGGTCAGGACGCGACCGTTGGTGGCATCCAGAACATTTTGTCAGGCCGCCAGAGCATGACCGTTTATAAGGGTATCAAGCAAGAAGCTGATGCCGCTGCCGCACTGGCGATTGCATTGGTCAAGGGCACTGACACCTCGACAATGGCCACCAGCGTGGTCAACAACGGTACCAAGGATGTTCCTTCGGTTCTGTTGGTTCCCGTTTCCGTAGACAAGACCAACATTGCTGACACCGTTATCAAGGACGGCTTCCGTACATGGGCAGAAATTTGCGTTGGCGATTTCGCTCAGTACTGCCCGGCAGATGCCATGATGGAAATGACCGCCGAAGCGACCGACTCCATGATGATGGAAGCTACCCCAGAAGCTACTCCTTAAGAAATACTGAAGATGTGAGCATTGGCTTTCAACTGTAATGTAGTGCATCAGTTGTAATTCTTGCTCCGCAGAGGTAAAGTTTGCTTTTAATGTGGGAACGCCTATTTCGACGTTCCCACATTTAGATTATTAGTTAACTATTCTTTTTGGAGAAGATGGCTTGCAAGAGAAACCATTACTCGAAATCAAAGGCGCATCGAAGAGTTTTGGGGCGGTCGAAGCGCTGTCAAAAGTTGATTTTCGAGCGAACGTAGGCGAAGTGATGGCCCTCGTGGGTGATAACGGGGCCGGTAAATCCACGCTGATTAAGGGAATCGCCGGTATATACCCTTTTGATAGCGGCGAAATCTTTTTTGATGGCAAGCCTGTCAATTTGCACAGTCCGCGTGATAGCGCTGTGTTGGGTATTGAGGTTGTGTATCAAGATTTAGCGCTGGCCGACAACCTCGATGTCGTGGCGAATATGTTTCTGGGACGCGAACGCACCGGAGCATTTTTCGCGATGGACGAACTGAGCATGGAGAAAACGTGTATTGAAACACTGAGTTCTCTTTCAGTATCCACTTTACGTTCGGTACGAACACCTGTAGCCGGTCTTTCGGGTGGTCAGCGGCAAGCGATTGCTGTCGCCAAGGCCGTCATGTGGAACTCAAAACTGGTCATCTTGGACGAGCCAACGGCAGCATTGGGTGTTGCTCAGACGAGGCAGGTGCTCGACCTTGTGAAGCGCTTAGCTGAAAGAGGGCTGGCTGTGGTATTGATTTCCCACAACCTGCATGATGTTTTTGAAGTTGCGGATCGTATCACGGTTTTGCGCCTTGGGCGTAATGTAGGCGAATTGGTCGCGAAAGATACTACTCAAGAAGCTGTTGTACACGCCATTACGGCTGGAAAACTTACGACGGTTCCGGGAATGAAAGAAATCGAAGCATGACTACTGTCCAAGAAGATACCAGCGCACAAACAAACCCGCTTCTCGCCAGCCAAACACCACAATCAGTCGGCGAATACCTCAATGGTGCCGTGCGGCGTTTCAGAGGTGGTGATATTGGCATCCTACCAATTGTTATTGGTATGGTCATTATTGCAATCATTTTTCAGAGTGCGAATTCTAACTTCCTAACCCCTCGTAATTTAGTCAATCTGATTGTACAGATGGCGGCTATTACGAGTATCGCTTATGGCGTTGTTTTTATTCTGATATTGGGCGAGATCGACTTATCCGTTAGTTTCGTGAGTGCTGTTGGTGGTGTCGGTATGGCGCTGCTGCTGCGACCGCCACCCGGTTGGCCTGCATGGATACCGGCTATGCCGTGGTTTGTAGCTATTCCGATAGCCTTGTTAATGGTCACCACGATTGGTTTTGTCCAAGGGAAAATCATCACCTATTTTCAGCTACCAGCCTTTGTCGTCACACTGGCGGGCTTTCTAGTCTGGAGTGGTGTGGTTCTTATTATGGTCGGTGGGGCTGGCACGGTCATTATTCAAGATAAGACTGTTTTAGGGATTGCGAACTCCTTTTTGCCGCCTATAGTTGGCTGGATCGTCGGCGCGATTTTTGTGGCCGTTGTCGCTGTTTCGCAGGTTTTGGAAAGGCGTACTCGTCAGAACAAAGGGCTATCTACACGACCACTGGCTGTTATTGCCGGGCAAGTCGTCGGCCTAGCACTGATTATTGGTATCGCGGTTTACATTTCTAATCTGGATCGTGGCGTGCCATTTGTCGGCGTTCTGATCCTCATTATGCTGGGCATCCTGAACTATGTGGCGACACGCACGCGTTTTGGTCGCTATGTATTTGCGGTTGGCGGAAACAAAGAAGCCGCAAGACGTGCTGGTATTCCTGTCGAACGTATCCGTGTTTTTGTGTTTATGTTAGCGAGTTGTATGGCGGGTGTTGGCGGTATTATCCTCGCTTCCCGTTTACGCTCGGTGGCAACCAATACTGGTGGTGGTGATCTGCTGCTGGACTCGATTGCCGCAGCGGTTATCGGTGGAACCAGTTTGTTCGGTGGGCGCGGCAACGTTTCGAGCGCTATCCTCGGTGCTGTGATTATTGCCAGTGTGGATAATGGTATGGGTTTGCTGCCCAACGTGAGCGCTGGTGCCAAGTTCGTTGTCACGGGATTGGTGCTGCTGGTGGCGGTGATTGTGGATGCCATATCACGCCGCAGTCAACAACAGTCCGGTATTCGTTAGTCAATTCTATTGGGGGATGTAGCGCTCATACATCCCCAATCTCCTATTTACCTCATCGTAGTATGCTAAACCCGACTCTATTGAAGAGTCTTTTTCGTTTTATCTAACCACTACAGCGACACCCATTTTATAGTGCTTTATTGGCTTTTGGAAAAGGAAATGGCATACCTCAAACGGAGTTTTAAGGCTTTTTCATTCGTTCTCGTTCTGTTTTTAAGTGCCTGTTTTGCTGGCACATCCACGCCGGTCGCCAACACAACTCCAGCCAATTCTGTTCTGGATTTAGCCACACAAGTACCGGTTGAAGCGCCTGTTATACCTGTCGAATCCAGCGCGGAAATGGCGGATGTTCCGCTGAGTATTGACTACCTGCGTTCGCGTACTTATGAAGGCAGTGATTTCGTATTTGAGCAGACACTTGACCCCGGCTCGAATTACAACCGTTATATTGTCTCGTACCGTTCGGATGGGCTTAAAATCTATGCGCTGATGACCATACCACAGGAACAAAAACCGGCTTCCGGTTATCCGGTGATTATTTTCAACCACGGTTATATCCCACCAGCGGAATATCGTACAACCGAGCGTTACATCGCTTATGTGGATGCGTTTGCCAGCAATGGTTATATCGTGGTGAAGTCGGATTATCGCGGGCATGGTTCCTCAGAAGGCAAGCCAACCTCGATTTATGGCGATCCGGGTTACGTGATTGATGTGTTGAATGCGCTGGCCTCGGCGCGGCGCTATAAGGATGCTGATCCTAATCGCATTGGCATGTGGGGACATTCGATGGGCGGCTATATTACGCTGCGGGCGATGGTTGCTAATCAGGGGATTAAGGCGGCTGTCATCTGGTCGGGTGTGGTGGCTTCATATGCCGAGTTGTTCAAGAGTTGGTTCGGTGATGATCCGACGAATACGCGTCCGAATTGGCGCACCGCGATGGTGGCACAGAATAGTTCGCCAGAGCAAAATCCAAGTTATTGGAACGCGTTATCGGCCAACGCTTACCTGAGCGATCTTTCAGGGCCGGTGCAAATCCATCACGGAACAGGGGATACAACCGTTCCCTACAATTATTCAGTCATGCTCGACCAACAAATTAAGTCGGCAGGTGGTTCATCCGAACTGTTTTTGTGGCCTAATGACGACCACAATATCGCCAGCAACCGTGACAAAGCACTGGTGCTGTCGGTTGTCTTTTTCAACCAGCATGTGAAAAATACGAGCGGTTAGATTAGAGGGGATACGCAAAATCAGCGTTGCAGGATATTCTTATGCGATTGTAGGGGTTATTTAGGTGTGTATCGCTTAAGAGAAGGTTTGGTCATTGTCACGTTCTGCTATTCTTTCTAACCGCCAGATAGTCCGTGCCACAGGTATTGCCCTGCTGGGTTTCCTCGCAAGCGGCGTACTGGGTATCGTGCGTACATCCATCATTAACAGCACGTTTGGGGCAGGGGCGGCCTTGGATGCTTTTACAACCGCTCAGAAAATCCCCGAATTGATTTTTGTGCTGGTGGCCGGTGGAGCGCTTGGCTCATCTTTCATTCCCGTGTTTGCACGCTATCTTCGCAATGATGATGACGACTTGGCATGGCGTTTAGCCAGTGCTTCGATCACCTTGTCATCCATCGCGGCGGCTGTATTGTCATTGAT
>JACDGI010000668.1 GCA_013821665.1 Anaerolineae bacterium | reverse complement strand
ATGTAGGGTAGGGCAGTCTTTAATACGTTGAGGCTGTTGGCAGCTACGTTGCCGACTAAACCACCACCATAACGATAACCGGACATCAATAGCATGGTGTTCTTGGCTGGCAGCGCACCAAAACGGTGAACGGAGCCGTCGCGCTGTGGCATAGCTGGCCCAAGCCGGACTTCGCCGGTGCCGCTGTCGATGGTGTAATGCTTGTCGTTGGCTGTCGAACTGGAAAAGTCAGCCACTTCCTGCCAGCGTTCTTCGCGCCCATCTTCATGCTTGATGATCAGATAATCTTCGGAGGCTGAACGGGCAATCACCGGTTGATGTGCCAGATAGAAGCGCTGACCCGGTGTGCCATCCGAACGTCCCAAGACTTCCTTGTAAACACGGGTTACGTTGGTTGCGCCAATCGTGCCGCCCCAACTGGAAACTTCTAGTTTGTTAACCTGCGGACTGACATTGTAGCTCGTCTCGCCATCGCTGTATTCTAAGCGCAGCCGTATCCAATAGGCCAATTGATCATTACGGCTGGCACGGCGCAATTGTGGTAAGTGCAAGCGGATAATGCCGCCGATGTTCAAACCCAGTGTGCTGTCGTAATCCACATCCAGCCTGACCCATGCTTGGTCGGCACTCGATCCCATCACTTCCCAGATATAAGGCGGATGGTTCGGGTCAACACCTGCGCCTTCGGCTACATCGACTTCAATCTGGATGCCTAGAATATGGTTGCTGATGTCTTCTTCAAAGCCCAAGTACAGCGCATCGTTGTTGGTCGGTGGTTTGGAGGCAAATACCGGAAACTTCTCCAGCGCATTTTGGACGTTGGCGGCATTATGGATGGTGAATGAACGGCCTTCTTCGGCACCCGAACTGGTCATCACATGCGACAGTTTAGGTACTTTGATTTCCATCGCGCCATCCGTCGAGAAGATGATGGCCGGTTCGGTTTCGGTACGAGTGGTCGAAACTTCGGTGCCGTTGGGCAAAGTTATGGAATTGGGCTGTGGCGCACTCAACCAGAAGGTGACTTCGGCCCGTGCCGGTTCCGCTTCTTCCAAACGCATGCCGATGAGTTCCATAAACTTGACGTAATGCTTATCCGGCACACGGTTCAAGCGGTACAGCACAATGTCCGTCATCCACGCAAACAGTTCAATCAGCGTAATGCCGGGGTCACTCAGGTTATGATCAGTCCATTCCGGCGTATACAACGGTATACGGGCACGGGCTTCTTCAACAATGTCGTTAAAACTACGGTCATCTAACCGAGGTGTTTCTAATCCCATGAATCGAGCCTTCTTTATTCGGGTAACAAATAGTAGGGATAAACCAAACTGCGTGGATCGTGTTGATCCTTGCGTTTGTACTCAATATTGATAATGAGCTGTCCATGATCGTAATCACCGATGGACACATCAACTTTTTCCAATGTGATACGCGGTTCCCAACGCTCTATGGCTTCTTGCACATAACGTTCCGCGATGGCTGCGGTATGCGGATTCACCGGCCAAAAAATCAAATCATGAATTTGACACCCGAAGTCGGGACGCATGACACGTTCACCGGGAACGGTGTAAATAATGACGTAAATCGATTGGCGAATGTTGGCATCATCATCCACCAACACAAAATGGTTACGATCACCCAAGTGTGGTGGAAATGCCCAACGCCGCCCCGTAATATCACTCACAATTGCTTTCCTTTAAATAAGCCATTCAACAAACATGATAGTGACGTTTAACTTTTAAATACGGATTACCAATCCTTGCCTTGGTTCCCTCCCTCGTTTACGGGGGAGGGTTAGGGTAGGGGTTCTTTCTCCGCCCTAATTTGTTAAACCTCATTATCATGTCCTATACAGCAAATTGGTTAATTGATGTTGACGATTGAACCTTTGACCACCATCACGCCGCTGGATTGGACCGTGCCCATCCCGCCTTTGACCTCGAACTGAGTCTTACCGTTAATCGAAACCTGTGTGCCTTCCATCGTTACATTGCCAGTAGCCTTCAGGTTGAGGTTGCCGGTGGCGGTAATATCAATGTCGGCCTTGCTTTCGATAGTGATCTTCTTGGCGGTTTCGTCAAACTTAATATTGGTATTGGCATCCGAACCGATAATTTCAATTGTCTTGGCGCTGTCGCTGTCGGTCAGACGGATGATGTGACCCAGCCGCGTTTTCAAGGTGCGGACTTCAACCTTACCGTTCTTGACGGCGGTGCCTGTGGCTTCGGGCATGGCATCCGTGCCGTTCCACAGTGACCCGACGACATAGGGATAATCGAAATCGCCGTGTTCAAAGGCCACCAACACCTCATCATTGACCTCTGGTAGCCACAAAAACCCGCGTGTTGCGCCCGCGCCCATGCCCGTCACCCGCGCCCAATCACTTTCCAAAGCCTCATCCAACCACGGGAATTTGACTTTCACCCGTGCCATATTCTCTGGATCATTATTGTTGGTGACGATAGCCGTCACGATGCCACCCCAAAGCTGTGTATGACGCTGCTCGATCATGGATTGGTCGATCATGTCGGCCATTGTCTGTGCCCGTGCGCCCTGCACCGTAAAGTTTGTCAGGTAGCCTTGAGTCGTATTATAGATATGGCGGGCAGTGGTGATGATGTAGGTTCCGCTAAATTTCGTACCTACTTTACTGATGGTCACTTTGGCTCCGGGCTTCAGAGCAGGATTGCCAAGTGCAGTGCCGTCGGCCTGCAAAAAGCCCGCGTTGACCTCATCCAAGATGGCCTGTGCCATTTTGGTAGCCTCGGTTTGCGTCCCAACCGGATGCCGAACTTCTAATATCTCAGCAGCAGAAAAGGCTGTTTGCGCCAAACTACCGCCCCATCCACCAAAGCCAGTTGTAGGTGAACTGGTGCTGCTGCTGGCTTCGCCTACAATGGCGGTCTTGGTCTTGGGGTTCCAACCCTTTACCGTAACTTTTTGAACTTGTTTTGCCAATGAAAAACGGGGTTGAAAACGGACGAGTTCATTATTCCATGCCAATGCCGCTGTGCCGTCGGTGTTTGAGGGTTTGCGGAAGTACAAGGTTTTATCATCGATCAGCACTTCGTAACCATTGCGCCGCGCCCGTTCGTGTATAAATGCCCAATCGCTCACACCATATTGGAAGACATGCTTATAGACTTCGGTGGTGGAGTCAACATTTGCTGTTAAACCGGCAGCCGATGCGATCTGGGTGACAATATCGCTATCCGTGACTTGAACATAAACTTTGCTCTTGGTGCCGCGGTGCAGACGGTGACTGCGATCATAGCCACGCACCACCAATATCGCTACAGACTCGTCGGTGAAGTCTGGCTCAATCGCCGTGATTTCGCCCTTAAAAATGGTTGTAAATGTGGTCGATGTAGTACCCTGC
Source organism: Anaerolineae bacterium (assembly GCA_013821665.1). Lineage (GTDB taxonomy): Bacteria > Chloroflexota > Anaerolineae > Aggregatilineales > Phototrophicaceae > CFX2. Next base: position 1,110 of record JACDGI010000668.1, on the reverse strand, counting down.
ATTTTGATCTCAACAGAGGTGCCTTCTTTGAAGGTTGCGCTGTCGATTAAAGTAATGGTGTCGTCATAAAAGCTCATACTGAACATGCTGGGCAAATACAAGCTGGTTTCGACTTCAACTTCAAATAGTTGATTCATGGTGCCTTCAGCGAGATCAGCGCCATTGACCTTGATTTCAATCTGAGCAACTTTGGGTGATGTATCAGTACCGGGCATAACTTAGTCCATTTTCAACTTTGTGCCCGTTGGCACTTTCAGCGGATTATCGATGTTGTTTTTCTCGGCTACTTTGCGCTGGTCGTTGGGGTTTTTGGTCATGTTGTCCAAGCGCTGGCCTTGTACGGCGGTGGTCGATGCGCTGGCTGGAGTCGTGCTGCCCGCCTGTGCGGTTCCCATCTCACCGGGTTCATCGAGAAATTGTTGTAAATCAATGTCTACTTTACAGCGCAGGGGAATACCGGCCTCGGTAAAGAGCGTGAATTGTTGGGATAAATTGGTGACAATAGCCTTAAAATGGAGCTTGCCCCAATCAAAGACGACGGTTGGTGGTTGACCTTTGCCCGTCTTCGTATCCACCTTGGCCTCGTTAATCAGCACCATTTTCCACAGTTTATCGGTGTAATTGCGAACATCCGTACCCGCAGCTTGGCTGTCAAAGTGCAAGATCAACTTCAGTTTGATGGCACCGCCTTGCTGGAAGTTGACGTAAGGCACGTTTTGCCCGGTCACGGGTTTATCCGTCCACGTATTACTTTTACTCAGTGTGTAGTCAAACGGATTGAACATAAAATTGACGATGTCATTGGTATCCATATTGGTGAGCGTCGCAGGTGACATCCCACCTTTAGTCAAATTCAGAGCAGCGGCCATAGGGGCACAATCCTTTTATTAACGGGAACGACGTTCGCGTTCGATTCGCAGTCGGTTTTGCAGCATTTTGTAGACATCCCGCGCCAGCCGGTCTACATCCACCCCATCATCCTCATCCCCATTGTTCCTACTTCCAGTGCTAATCTCATCCTGTGATGTAGAGGTCATCGCCCGCTGTATAACCGGCTGTTGGATAGCCTCTTGTACATTCTGCCGTTGAATAATCGGCGGTGGGGCAGGG
>JACDGI010000667.1 GCA_013821665.1 Anaerolineae bacterium | reverse complement strand
GCCCCAAGGTTAGTGGCTTCGGTCGTACTGGCACGGGTGACTTTCGCGCCTGTGATATCGGCTACAATCTGGCACCACAACGCACTTTTTGAACCACCACCCATCAGGATATATTCGTCTAATGGTTGGTTGGTCGCTTTTGCTACCCCATCCATCGCCAGTCGGTGTTCGTAAGCGATACCTTCCAAAATCGCCCGATAAAAATGCTCACGCCGGTGTGCCCCCGTCCAACCAATGGTAATGCCAGTCGCCGCCGGATCCCAATAAGGCGGCATGACCGCGTTCCAGTAGGGTACGAGCATTAAGCCGAGCGAACCGGGAGGTAACTTACTGGCAGCCACTTCCAACAATTCCTCGGCGGATAATGGCAGTTTGAGGTTGCCCACATCCGGCCCAAACTGATCGACGAACCAGCTTACCGTGAAGGTTCCACCACCTAACACTTCCTCCGGTACGAAGGTGCCTTCAATCGGTGAATACATCGTCCGAAAATACTTGCTGACCACATAGCTTTCCGAAAACGCGCCTGAAACAACCGCCGTACCCAAGTTGAGATAGGCTTTCCCCGGCACCGTGATATTCGCGCCTAAGCCCGCACTTTGACCATCACCTGCGCCAGCAATGATCGGCATTCCAACCAATAAACCCGTTTGTTCAGCCGCTTTTTCGGTAACTTCTCCGATGATGCTGCCCGATGGTTGGATAGGGACAAACTTCGCCGGATCAATATTGAGTGACTTCAGCAGATCGGTTGCCCAATCGCCCTTTCTCATATTGACCAAACCCATCGGATCGGCACAAGCCGTGCTGGTCGCCCATTTTCCGGTTAAGCGGTAGACCAAAAAGGCATGAACATCGAGAATTTTATAGGCACGTTCCAACACTTGCGGTTCGTGCTGTTGCAGCCATAGCAGTTTAGGTAAGGATTGCTTGGTCGATGGCCCCTTACCTGTAATGTCTTGGATAACGTCGTTACCAATTTTTTGGTCGAGTTCATTCACCTGCAAACGCGAGCGATCATCCAACCACAGAATCGCATTCCGAATGGGCTGGCAGTGTTCATCCACAGGAACAAACGTCTCCCGTTGGGTAGTGACACATAACGCCGCCACGCGATTGACCGAAATTTGAGCTGTCAGGTTACGCAATACCTGACACAGCGATGTCCACCAATCGTCGGCACGCTGTTCGTACCAATTGGGCTGCGGCGAAATCATTTCAAAGGTCGCACGGCTCTGGGCGACAATCTTACCCCGTTTGTCCCAAGCGATGGCCTTAACTGCTGTTGTGCTGCTATCAACCCCAATCACTAAATCACCATTCATGCGTCAATAATCCTTTTTCAGAAACCCATTTTGATCGCCAAGCATTTATCAAACGAATTATTACCCTCTTCCACCGAAAAACAAAAGATGTGGATGGTTAGGTTTCCTCACTGAAGTTTGCTTGACAGGATTCTACAGGTCACTTACAATTTGGCAAAATGTGAACTCATTTCACATTTGTGCAAATATAGACTTTTATTTTATGTCAAAACTAAACCTTAAGGCAGCAACATGACTATTATCACCATCGTCGGCGCGGGCGTGATGGGTTCTGCTCTCACATTTCCTGCTGTCGATAACCAGAATGAGGTTCGACTGGTCGGCACACACCTCGACGAAGCCATTATCGAAAGCCTCCGCAAAGATCATTTTCATCCTCGTTTGCGCCGTCCGCTCAACGAAGCTGTGAAAATCTATTCACACACCGAAATTGCTGAAGCCATCAAAGATGCGGATGTCGTCGGGCTGGGCATTAACTCGCAGGGTGTGCATTGGGCGGCGGAAGCGATTGGCCCACATTTACGCGAGGGCCAGATCATCGTTATGGTAACTAAAGGTATGGAAAGCGTCGATAGCAGTCTGAAGATTCTGCCGGATGTACTGCATGACAATCTACCAGCAGCTATTTGCGATAAAGTCCATTATGCGGCCATCGGTGGGCCGTCGATTGCCGGTGAACTGGCAGCGCGACGAGAAACCGCTGTGGTATTCGTGTCCCGCAACGCCGACATTCTACCTAAACTCCGTTCCTACTTTTCAACCCCTTATTATCACATCTGGACATCCACCGATTTGATCGGAGTGGAAGTGTGTGTCGCGCTCAAAAATCCTTATGCGCTGGCAGTCGGTTTAGCCGCTGGTGTACTGGAAAAGCAGGGTGAAGATGTCGCCAGTGCCAAGATGCATAACTATGCTGCGGCGGTGTTCGCCCAAGGTTTAGCTGAAACTGCCATCATGGTACAAAAACTCGGAGGCGGTTTAGAGACGGTTTTCAGCTTACCGGGAGCGGGTGATTTATATGTCACGACGCAGGGCGGACGCAACTCACGCATGGGACGTTTACTGGGTATGGGCATGTCTTACAGTGATGCTGTCGAGGAAATGCCGGGGGAAACCATCGAAGGTGTCGATGCGGTTATAGCGATGATGCCAGCCATCGACGCGATGATTGCAGCAGGTCAACTCGATGCAAATGCCTTACCCTTGCTGCGAGAGTTACACCGTATCGTGACGCGCAACGCAAGCATCGCTTTTGACTTCAACAGCTTTTTTAGCAAGCTGCCGTTTAATCCACCGGAAAATATTCATCACACCTAACTTAGTACAAGGACGGTTTATGGTCAACAATGGGAAGATTCTGCCAGAAGCCATCCAGCGCTATCACGAAGTCATCGAGTTGCTGGGGCCAGAATTTTTAAAAGAGATGCTCCAAGATATGCATACGATACGGGCATTCGAGGAGCGAGCCGAACAACTTTACAGCCTCGGCAAAGTACATGGGACGATGCACCTTTCAATTGGGCAGGAAGCGACTGCGGTTGGTGCGTCGAATGCGCTCAAAGAAGGTGATTATTTGCTTAATCATCATCGGGGACATGGGCACTGCCTCGCTTGGGGTTCCAATCCAGACCGCATGATGGCCGAGTTCATGGGCAAGGAAACCGGCTTCTGTCGGGGACGCGGCGGCAGTATGCACATCGCCGACGTAGAGTCTAATAACCTTGGTGCCAATGGGATTGTGGCCGGTGGTGTACCGATTGCAGTGGGCGTGGGCTTAAGTATCAAGATGCGGAAGACTGACCAAGTGTGCATGGTGATTTTCGGTGACGGCGCGGCCAACGAAGGCGCATTCCACGAGTCACTCAATATGGCCTCGATTTGGGATTTGCCGGTCGTTTATCTGTGTGAGAATAACCAGTACGCCATGTCGATGCCAGTGGGCAGAGCCTTTAATATCGAAAACATCAGCGAACGGGCGAAGTCTTATAGCATTCCCGGCGTGACGGTGGATGGTAATGATCCGCTGGCGGTTTATCTGGCAGTACATGAAGCAGCAGAACGGGCACGACGGGGTGAAGGGCCAAGCTTGGTCGAGTCCAAAACTTACCGCTATAAAGGTCACTCCAAGAGCGACCGGCAAGCCTACCGGACGCGCGATGAGGTTAACGACTGGATGGATAACCGCGACGCGATCAACCGTTTTTCATCACTGCTGGTGACGGCAGGAGTCATTTCCGAAGCCGAAGCCACGGGAATGCGTGATCAGGCAATCGGCATCATTGACCGCTCGGTGGAGTTTAGCGAAGCCAGCCCTGCGCCGGATGTCAGCACCATTCTTGAAGGTGTTTATGCGTGAGTTAACCTATGCGGAAGCCCTGCGCGAAGGTCTGCGCCAGATGATGGCTCAAGACGAACGTGTGTTTATGATCGGTGAGGACATTGGTGTTTACGGGGGTGCGTTCGGTGTGAGTGCGGGCTTATTAGCCGAGTTTGGCAAACAGCGCGTGATCGACACACCCATCTCGGAGGCCGGAATTGCGGGTGCCTGCGTCGGTGCAGCGCTAACCGGAATGCGTCCGGTGGGTGAAATCCAGTTTATGGACTTCGTGACGCTGACGATGGAACAGCTCGTCTTGCAAGCGGCGAAAGTGCGCTTCATGTTCGGGGGCAAGGCCAGTGTGCCGATGGTACTGCGAACGCCGGGAGGTTCTGGTACAGGAGCAGCCGCCCAACACAGCGAAAGCCTCGAAAACTGGTTTGTCCATGTGCCGGGTTTGAAGGTCGTCATGCCGAGCAACGCTTATGATGCTAAGGGGCTGCTGTTAGCCGCGATTGACGATAATAATCCGGTGATTTTCATTGAACACAAGTTGCTTTATAAAACCAAAGGCAATGTGCCGGAAGAGATGTACCGGGTTCCACTGAGTCAAACGGTTGTGGCGCGTGAGGGTAAACATGTGACCGTCGTGGCGACTTCAATCATGGTGAGCCGCGCGATTGAGGCAGCCAACGAACTGGCTAAAGAAGGCATCGAACTGGAAGTGCTTGATCCAAGGACACTCAAACCATTGGACGAAAAACCGATCATCGACTCGGTCAAGAAAACCGGACGGGCGATGGTGGTGCATGAAGCAGTCGAGATGGGCGGGTTCGGTGGTGAGATTGTAGCAC
>JACDGI010000666.1 GCA_013821665.1 Anaerolineae bacterium | reverse complement strand
GGCTTACGGTTCAAGCTGTCGAGGGCGGCACACTGGTGGAGTTCGCTGATATTCAGCCCTACTCGGTGGTTTCAATCAGCGAAGGGATAAGTGAGGCTCAACCATCTGGTAGGCAGATTAGTGCAACCCAAAATGGCGATGTGATCGTACTCGAAAATGATCTTTTGCGTGTTGAATTCAACGGCTCAGGAGACATCACGCGCGTTTATGACAAGCAGGTTAACCGCGAAGTGTTGGCACCGGACACAACAGCCAACGCGTTACAAGCTTTCGAAGACCGACCCATGAATTTCGATGCTTGGGACATCGATATTTTCTACGAAGATCGTACGGAAAAGATTGAAGGTGTCGAAAGTATCACCATCACCGAACAGGGGCCAATCCGTGTGGCGTTGGATGTGCAACGGAAGTATCGCAGCAGCACTATTCACCAGAAAATTTACCTGTACCGTGACAGCAAACGCCTCGACTTTGACACATGGATCGATTGGCATGAACACCACACCTTACTCAAGGTAGCGTTCCCGGTCGATGTTATGAGTCCGATGGCAACCTTTGATGTGCAGTGGGGGAATGTACAGCGCCCTACCCACAGCAATACCTCGTGGGATTGGGCACGCTTTGAAACCTGCGCTCATAAGTGGGCTGATCTGAGTGAAGGCAATTACGGCGTTGCCATATTGAACGATTGCAAATACGGTCATGATATACACGATAATGTGCTGCGCCTGACCCTGTTAAAGAGCGCTACCAGCCCAGACCCGAACGCGGATCAGGGTGAACATTATATGACCTACAGTTTACTGCCCCACGAAGGTGATTGGCGCAAAGAAGTTGTGCCAGCGGCATATGACCTGAATAATCCACTGATTCTGCGGCATGTTAGTGGCGGAACAGCATCAAGTGGATCACTTGAGTCGCTGGTTTCAGTGTCGGCAACGAATGTGGTCATCGAGACCATTAAACGTGCCGAAGACGGTAACGACATTATCGTGCGGTTGTACGAAAACGAGCGCAATCGTGGTATGGTGAGTATCAAGACTGGTTTTGCTTTGGCGAAAGCCCAACATTGCAACCTGCTCGAAGAGAACGATGCTACCTTATCCGTTCAGGATAATCAGGTTCAATTCGAAATCAAACCCTATGAAATCGTAACGCTGCGGTTAACACCTCAAGCTTAACGAACCTCGCAACAGGTGCATTGATCGCCCAATATAAGAGCGATCAATGCACTTTAAAAACCTCTTTATTCTGATCCTCACCTTATTGAAATTACGATCTTTTCATACTTAAAACCCAAGGTCACAGGAGCGATTTATGCAGCTTCATATCGAAGGAACACTGACCACGCAAGATAATCATCGTCATATCTCGCACAATTTTGTGGTGCCAGAGGGCGCAACCAAACTCGATATTGATTTTGAGTATGCGCCGAACCGAACCGAAAAATATGGCAACCTTTTGACTCTGAGCTTGTTCGATCCGCAGACCGAACGTGGAACCGGACATCGGGGACAGCCCAAGCAGCATATCATGGTCAGCACGGCAGAAGCGAGTCCCGGCTATTTGCTTGGCTCACTGCCAGCGGGTACATGGGACATCATGATTAACAGCAATCTGATTAATGATGGCCCGCCGGTCAATTATCAGTTTGACATTGCCATCGGTTTTGAGACGCAGACCGAAGCTAAGATTTGGTCTCGTGGAACAACTTTACCGCGCGGCGAGGGATGGTATCGCGGGGATTTGCACGGGCATACGATCCATTCGGACGGCAGTTGGGATGTTGAGGGGCTGGTGGGATTTGCGCGTCAACATCAGCTTGATTTCGTCACATTGACTGATCACAACACGATTTCAGCACTCCCACAAATGGACAGCCTCTCGGCAGATGGATTGCTCACGATGGGCGGTTTTGAACTGACTACATTTTATGGACACGCTTTGGCGCTTGGTATCCGCCAAATACTGGATTGGCGAGTTCGTCCTAATGAGCGAACGATAGCGCAAATTAAAGGCGAGATTGAAGCGCTCGGTGGCCTATTTGTGATTGCTCACCCAATGGCTCCGGGCGACCCAGTTTGTACAGGCTGCCAGTGGGGTTACGACGATATGATGCCGGGTACGGCGGGCGTTGTGGAAGTCTGGAACGAACATTGGGATAGCACGAGCAACAATGAAGAGTCGCTCCAACTGTGGTACGGATGGCTGAACCAAGGGCACCGGCTTTATGCGACGGTCGGAACCGATATTCATGGCACACCCGACTCTACCCTAGAATTCGGTTTTAATAACGTGTTCGCGGAAGCACTTTCCGAAGTGGCGATTCTGAAAGCGATACGTCAGGGGCATAATTACCTCAGCAGTGGGCCAAAACTTGCCTTCTCTGGTACCTCGACAGTGGGCAAAACGGTCATGATGGGCGATCATCACGACGGGCAAGAAAAGCTGGTGACCGTAAGTTGGGAAGCTTGTAATGTTGATGACCGTGTTCGCCTCATCGTTGATAGGCAGGTGAAAGAAGAGTTGGTTGCTGAGACGAAGGGCGAACATTCTTGGAAAGTGGATGAAGCACATTGGTGCTTGGTTGAAGTACGTGATCTAAAAGGCAATTTGCGAGCAGTGACCAATCCCATTTTTATAGAGTAATAAACGCTAACCGGAATGAACTTTTGACTGCGCCTAAAAAGAAATTGATGTTGCAGTTAATGCACAAATTGCAATATTCCCGCCGAATTGCACGGCGGATGTGAGGGAGCGTGTCGCTGAATGGACATTTTGTGTCGGCGGGAGGCTCGGCTAGTGCTGCTGAAATGACACAAGTGCAGCGGATGACTCCCGTGTGTCCGCCGCTGCTGCGGGTTAGGCGAATGGCAGGGATTCATCCGCCGAAAATGCAAATACAGATTTACCACAAAGGCACAAAGAAAATAAAGCATACAAAGCATTAGGGTAATAACACCTTTGCGTTAAAGTCACATCTCATTATAGAACAAAAGTTCCTAAAAAGTCAACAAACATAGGTTCGAGTTTTATAACCTAAGCAAGCGGAATCTTAGGGGACTATGCATTAGTCGGTTTATTTATTCGATTTTTGCACCACTCTATTATTAAACGCTGCGAATACTTCATGCTATTGATGATTTTAGGATACAGGGTATCATTGCGAAGGTCTCGCACTATCTAGAATTACTCACCACCAGAATAGTATTCCCATATGCTTGTGACAAACATTTCGGTGATGTTGGGCGCATTCCTGTTGTTATCTGTCGTCGGATTTGGCCCCGCACTTCAACTTACATCCAGCACCTATAAACGGCGTATCTTCGTGAGTGCGGCAATTGCACCTACGCTGGGATTAATCGTCATCGCTTTTTCGCTGTACATCTTATTTTTATTGGGTGTGCCGATCCAGCAAAGTGCTTTACCTGTAACCATAGGCGCGGTCATACTCAGTGCGATACTGGCTGTTGTCGATTGGCGAACACGCCCGCTGCAATATCAGGATATATTACGCGGTATTTCTCGCTTAAAACTGGCGGCGATTATCGGCGGCTGGCTGCTGATTCTGCTTATCCTGCTGCTGCCAGCGCTCACAGGCGGCGAAGCGTATGAATATTTCCAAGGAAATCCATATGACGCAACCAGCTATAATATCATGGCGCACTTCGGACGTGATTTTTCTGCGAAAGATGTTGGTAATAGCCACCAATACGCGGCTATTCTTCAACGCAATCCCACGCTGTCTATCGCGATGACCGGTCTTGCCAATCAACGCCCTTCTGTCTCGCACTTACTCGCTTGGCAAGCGGTTTTATTCAACCAGCAACCCATTTCGCTCTACTATTTTGCAAAACTCTTAAGTTTTCTGGTCACGGCTGCGCTGGCCGCAGCTCTCGCCTATCAGATGGGTTTAGCGCTGTGGCAGCAACTCGCATTCATGCTGGTTTCAGCCGTTGGCTTCTGGGCAGTTTTTGTCTCAGATATTGATGCCTTCAGCCATATTTACTCGATACCCTTGAGTCTTTTGGTTGTATTTGCATTTATACAGTTCGAACGAGAAGGATTAACGCGGGTTATCTCACGGCATCGCTGGTTTCTGGCGCTGGCGCTGGCGGGGCTGCTGTGCTTTTACCAAGAAATTACCTTACAACTCATTCCGGCGATTGCACTTTATTATGGGGTGAAATTTCTCTTCAATCCATCCCGTTCGACTTTAAAAGTCATTGGCCTGCACATCGTTACCCTCATTATGGTTGCGCTCTTTTTAAACCTGATGCTTGCACCGACTCTTAACTTCGCACAAGCCCAGTCGCAATTCGCTATTCAAGGGGTGAATACGCAAAGCTGGGCAGGTTCCTACTTCTCGTGGTTATTTTATGATCGCAATCCCTTCTTTAGTTTATGGGGGCTGCGGAACCTGACCTCTGAAAGTAATGGCACCATTTCACCGGAGATTATCAAAGCAGCTCTGCTCCTGAGCTTGTTTATTGTGATTGCGAC
>JACDGI010000665.1 GCA_013821665.1 Anaerolineae bacterium | reverse complement strand
GTTCCCATGACCGTCCAAGGTTACGGATTGCCGCTTGCACAATCTGTATGATTGGCACGGCACTTGAGGATTGGCCGTCAGATGTTTCATTCATCAACTCGTTAAGCAGCGTCACATTGCGGATGCCACCTTCGAGCCGGGTTGTAGCTTCCATAGCCAATTCCACAACGGTTCGGTTCGTGTGTTCATCTTCATTGAGCAATGCCACAGCAGATTTGACTTGTAACATCGGGGTTCGCAGCTCATGCGATACGCTGTGGATAATGGTCTGCTTTAGAAGGGCGATTTCGGCACTTTTCTGAATCGCAACCACCAGTTCTTGACCCAATTGTCGATTATGGGCTTCGAGTGCTGTAAATTGTTTTTGCTGCGAAATGGCTTTTTGAATGCGTACCATTTGAGTGGCGATAATTTGCCCGATATGAGGCAAATAGCTGATTGGTATGACATGATCGCTTACTGAAAATAAATCGCCGGAAGGATCATCACTGACGCTAATCACAATTGGGCGGACTGCCGTTTCAAAATCAGAAGTGAGGGCTTTTAGCAGGTTTAAAGTGAAATTGGCTTCGTCAAAAGCGATAATAACTTGTGGTCTAATCTTCAGTAGTAAGTGCTGTGCATCGCTTACTGAGGTTACTGATACGGCATTGTACGCGGCTAGATCGGCCTGTTTCATTGTGTCACAGGCCAATTGTTCATCGTCGCAGATGATCAGTATCGGCAAATCTTGGATGGCGTTTTCCACTCGCATTTGCATATTAATTTTTGCCCGTGAAAATGCTTTATACAAACATCATAACACGGAAAAATACCAACAAACGGAGTGCAAATCACTTACATACCCGCCCCCAACATTGGCGCTTCTCCGGCGGCATGTGGACTGCCGTCGGTTATTCCTGATCATCTTCTTTGAGCGCTTCCCAGAATAGGTTCAATCCGGGACGTTCCGCGTTGCATTTCGGGCAGCCCACGTAAGGATCTTCAATATCAATGCGGTGCTTGACGCACGAAGCCTTAATCTCGATTTGTCGACCAAGCCCCAATAACTTGGGCTTAATGGTGAGTTTGAGTTCAAGATATTGGCTGGCATTTGCATTCAAAATCTCCGGCACCTGACACATTTTGCAATCGGTCGGTTTCCAGCGTATAGACTCTGGATTTTGGTTCGCCAAACGGCATTCCTGAATATTTCTACCGCGATGGAAATCTTCGTGATAATGCGGGCATTCTTTGCCAGCAGGAGTACGCATAACAAACGTTACCTCTCATCTAAAAACGAATATGATCTTATTTTACCAAGTTCCTCTTAGAACAAGATAAGCTAAGAATCCATTTTGATCCATTTTTGTGCCGCTGCCCCAAGTGATTCCAGCGCTCCATATTGGATGGTGCAGTCAGGCAGCGAATCGAGAAAATCTTGCCCATAACTTTTGCTCATGAGTCGTCGATCCAACAGAACCACAACCCCTCGGTCAGACTGCTTGCGAATCAGGCGACCAAACCCCTGCCGGAAGCGTAAAATCGTTTCGGGCAGCGTGTATTCTTTGAAAGGGTCATTAAATGTCTCTGAACGCGCCGAAATAATTGGATCAGTCGGAATAGGGAAGGGCAGTTTTGCTAAGGCCAAGGCACTCAATGACGCGCCCGGAATATCAATGCCTTCCCAAAAGCTCTTGGTACCCAGCAAAATCGCTTTTTCGGTGGTCTTAAAACTTTCGAGCAATGCTTGGCGATTACTTGTATCCAATTGGTCATAAACCGTGATGTCACCTAATGCCAATCGCGGACGGATAGCCTGTGCCGTTTGCTGAAGCTGTGTATAGCTCGTAAACAGCGCCAACGTCCGTCCTTCTAAGGCCGCCGCCACTTCCACCAATGCTCGTTCAACCGCTTGTTGGTAACGGCCTCTGTCATTGGGATCAGGCATATCATTCGGGATAAATACCAGTGTCGATTCACGATAGTTGAAAGGCGAATTCAGCGCCAGTGTTTCCACCGTTTCAGCGTTTAAAATCTTCTGAATATAGTTAAAATTGCCGGTTGCTTGCAGGGTCGCGCTAGTCAAAATAGTGGATCGCTTAGCCGACCAAATATATTGATCCACCAGATTACCGACCCGAAGTGGAGCGGTGTTAATCGATACCCCATACGACTGGTTGAGATGAATCCAATAAATTGTGCCATCGTCAGGTTTCGAGATGAGGGCATCCATCGTATCCAAAATCGTGGTGAAATAGTGCGAGAATGCGTCTAAACTTGCGATGTCATCTTGCAGATTTGGAACCGGATATGACTTGAGACGGTTCAGAGCAGGGATTAATTTTTGTAATCCGTCCGCAATGGCCGTGAGAAATTCCTTAACAATATTCCATTGGCGTTCGAGCGCCGAGAACTCCGCTTTACGCCGTATCTCGGCAGTGATTCGCAAAATAATCGTATTATCGGCATCCGGCTTATAAGCGAGATTACGGAATGCCGAAAAAAGATTAGCGATATGCGTTTCAATAGCGACCGTTGCGCTGCGGAAATTTCCCATGAAATCGATCAGCCGCTTACTATCCTGCGGCGGTACATGGGTTTGTAAATTGTTGATGAGTTCGCTCAGTAAGCTGTGTTTGTTGACCGCCAGATGACCCAAGCGATACTTGAAAGCTGTTTCATCGATTCGAACGCTCAGACTGGTGGTGATAGCTTCTTCAAGGTGATGTGCCTCGTCAATAACAAGGTGGTCATAATCTGGAATAACTTGATTATCACTCACCGCATCCGCCAGCAGCAGCGCATGGTTGACAATTACCACTTGCGCGGCTTCGGCGGCTTTCCGCGCCCGATAAAATGGGCATTTTCCTTGTGTAGCAGCTTCACAGCGTTCCAAACTGCAACTTTCGGCCTCTGCGCTTAGGCGCTGCCATGCGCTCTGTTCGATAAACGCGCGGAGGTTCAGTTCACTCTTTTCGCCGCTGCCACCCTCTGTTAGCCAAACGAGTACTTTTGCCATTACGCGTAGTTCATCGGTTGTTGATGGCCGTCGGCGGCGCATATCGGTCAGGCGGCTTGGGCACAGATAATTCGAGCGCCCCTTTAAGATCGCGGCTTCAAATGGCGTTGTTAAAGCTTGTTTCAGCAGCGGAATATCATTCGCCAACAATTGATCTTGCAGGTTGAGCGTATTGGTCGAGATAACGACACGACTTTGATTGTTTGCCGCCCACAAAATAGCGGGTACTAAATATGCCAATGATTTACCGATACCGGTGCCTGCTTCAACAATTAAATGATTGTTTTGGTTGAAGGCTTCGTTAACTTTACGCGCCATATCCACTTGCTCAGGACGGCTCTCGTAATGGCTGATCACCTCCGCCAATGAACCGCTGTCACCAAAAACGCTCTCAATATTTTCGGTCGAGCGTTCGGTTGTGCCAGTTGACGCAGCGACTTCCTGATTAAACAACGGTATGGTTACGATGCTGTCTTGAGTATCAGGTTGAGTAGTCGATTTTGTCGCCCGTTGCTGTTCTAACGCATATTCAAAAACGGTGCGTGCGTTCCAATCAACACCTTGCGATAAATTGATGATTTCATGGTTAAGCGCGGGTGGCAGCTTCAATATCTTTTGCCACATCGCCCAGTAGAGCAGTGCAGATGCGCGGGCATCGTTGAGCGCCCGATGTGCTTCTGTCAATTCAATATTAAGTTGGCGGGCAAGGCTCGACAAACTATAGCGAGTAGCACCCGGCATCATCACCGCTGCCAGATCATAAGTGTCGATCCATAAATTGTTTTGGAAAAGTCCGTGTGGATATAGAAAATTGAGATCAAAACCGACGTTGTGACCAATAATAGGCGCGTTGCCTACAAATGTTTGGATAGCCGATAGAGCTTGCGCCAGCGATGGTGCGGCGGGATGTGGCAGTTCACCCGGTTTATGCAGTTTGGCTAAAAAATCTTCGTTGCTGATACCGGTTAGGGTTGTGATCTCCGGCGGAATAGGACGACCGGGATTGATTAGCGTGGAATATTCGGCAATGACTTCGCCATCGCGGAAGCGCACCGCACCGAATTCAATAATGGCATCTAACTTGGGATCGAGACCAGTTGTTTCCAAATCAAGCGCGACAAAGTCACCACGCATTATATTCTCCAATTGAGACTGCCTAGTATCCCAAATCAGGGGATGATTTAGGCAGTATAGCACAGCCCTATAATAAAACATCCCTGCCATTTTGGGGCAGGGATGCTTGTCAAAAAGTTGAATGATGGATCAGTTACGGTGCCGTTGTAGCTTCCGCAGTCGCTTCTGTTGGAGCTTGTGTAGTGGTTTCAGCCGTTGCATCGGATGTAGCTTCTACTGCGGACTGAACAGTTGCCTCAGCCGTTGCGTCAGATGTGGCCTCCGCAGTCGCTTCGCTCGTTGCCTCTGGGGTAGCTTCTGCTGCTTTGGCTGCATCGTTGGCGGCATCAATAAATGCTTTTTGCAACATTTGGCGTAAGGCTGGCAAAC
>JACDGI010000664.1 GCA_013821665.1 Anaerolineae bacterium | reverse complement strand
GGATCAGCTACATTTTCGAAACATTCTTCGATACTCGTTTTCAACTTGTCCGACATGAGGCTTCCCTTTTTGCCCCATTATCCCTTCTTCCTTATTTTGATGCGATTACCCTGCTCAATCAATACTTTGATGGGAACATCCATTTCGAAGTGAACTTAAATATTGTTGATAGGATGAATAGTTAATAATTTGTGAATTAATACTTGACCTATTGACGCGGAATCAATTTATGCCTTATGATGATTGCATGTGGTCATTATCTAATCAGTACCACTAAATCATTCAAATCAGGAGAACTCATTATGTTGTATATGCCCCGCGAAGAAGGTCAAGGTTTGGTCGAATATGCATTGATTTTGGTTCTGGTCGCCGTTGTCGTCATCGTCATTCTGGCGCTGCTTGGCCCAGCCATTGGTAACATCTTCTCGAACCTCGTCAAGAATCTGTAATTCTCATCACTTTCAACAACGAAAAGACGGCTTAGGCCGTCTTTTTTATTTCCCTAAGCAAAACTTAAATCTTCGCAGCCTCTCCATTTTCATGGCTTCATAAGATGGCAGAAATACCGGGCGGGAAAAATCCTGCCCCTACGAAATTGCGGGTATTTATGCGTGTTATCGCTAAGTGATCACTTAGCATATGTCCACTACCGACTATTGACGAGAATAAATGATCTATGACATTTGAAGAACTTAAGCAAATCGCGGACTCTGTCGGTGAGCGTCAAGGGTGGGATTTTTCGCGGATGCAAGTTGATTGCGATCCTATGCCGTGGGATTATCTGGAAGTTGCCGCCCGATACCTGCGACCAACTGATCGTGTGTTGGATGTGGGTACCGGTGGCGGTGAAAAGTTCATCCAACTGGCACCTCATTTTGGTGAAGGTATTGGCATTGATTTTGACCCTGAAATGGTAGCGACTGCCCAACGCAATTTGCCACGGGATACCCCAATCCAATTTGAGCAGATGTCCACCGACTCGCTGTCATTCGAAGATCACAGCTTTGATGTGGTACTCAACCGTCAAGCGCCGATGGCAGCGGACGAAATCGCGCGGGTTTTAAAACCTGAGGGCTACTTTATCACACAGCAAATCGGGTCATCCAACATGCGGAATATTCTGATGGAATTCGGTTGGGATTTGGCGACTTTACCCCAAGCTAAAGGTGTGCAGACTTACATCGACGCATTTGAAAGCCACGATTGTGTGGTGGTTGGTCAAGCTACGTATGATGTTCGCTACTTTGTGCGTGATGTCGAGTCTCTTGTGTTCTGGCTCAAAGCGATCTTGCATTATTCAGCGACCGGATTTCCTGAAACATTTGATATTCAAAAACATTGGCAAGTCATTGATCGGATCGTCAGTAAGTATCAGACCCCGCGCGGGATAGAAACCAATGAGCATCGCGAGTTATTGATCGTGCAAAAGCGATCCCGGTCATTTTAAATCGGTAGCGTGAGTTTGTTCATTCAAATGTAAGTCATCATAATGTGAATGAGAACCTCAACGATGATAGATGAACAAATTATTGTGTCACACAACGCTGATTTTCTATCAGCAAGAATCCCTACTTTAACGTCAGTTGTGGATAGGCAATTTGCGCGTTTTCGCTGCCAGATGCTCAAGCATCCGGCTCCATTTTCCGGCGGGAAGGGGGCTGATGGTGATTTACTAATTGGAATGGTATTTAGCCAACGGATGAGGCAGGCCTCATCCCTACACCAATTCACTTGGTCGAAGGCAAAATTATCGACCATTGATTACCACTTTAATATGTAAAAGACCATAATCCCTCCCCTACAAGAAGCGTATCGTCTCTATAAATTTTATACGCGAGGGTAATTCAAGAGCTTCGTTTTTGACAGAATCACGGATAAGGTAGGTAATTTTGGGTTAGGTGGAGGAACAAATATGATCGCACGGATATGGAAAGCAGTGGCGGATGCTGAACGTGTGAAGGATTATGTGGCGCATTTTGAGAAGAACGTGTTCCCTGAGCTGCGGCAGATTATGGGCTTTCAGGGTGCGTATGTGATGGAGAAAGTGTTAGATGACGGCGTCGAAATTCAGGTGATGAGCCTGTGGGAGTCGATGGATGCAATCCGGCAATTCGCAGGTGAGCAGGTCGATCAGGCAGTAGTTGAGCCGGAAGCACAAGCGGTTTTGCGGTCATTTGATAAAACGGTGAGCCATCATGAGGTGCTGGTGAAGCATTGAGGCAACTTGGTAGCTTGGCAATTGCTAACGCTTGTTTGACGATTCTTGCTACAATAGCTTTGAATGCAATTTAAAGGATAATGGACACATGGATACACCCACGCACCCCTTATCTTCCGAACAAATGACATTGTTGTTCGAGAATCATGAGCTTTTGGACGCGTTATTGGCATTGACCGATTCGGAAGGCTTTAAATTGGTTTTTAGTGAAATGTCATTGGATGAGGTCATGTCACGTTACGAGTCGACACTGCATTTTGATGATAGCGAGTCGGACACGGTATTACGTGAACGGTATTTGCGTATGAAGGCTGAAGAAAGCAGTACTGGATCGGATGTGCTGCTCAAGAAACTGCGTGCTAAATCCCTATTTGATGAGTCTGATGACGAATAATCAATATGGCGAATTGGAAAGTAACCTATATTGATGAGGATGCGGCACGCGAACTGATCGCTTTCTTCGAGAATGAAGATGTACGTGATGAAATCAAACGCATCATAAAAATACTGGCTTCGCAGCGTGACCCACGAAATCCGTCGAAATCTGCTGGCCTGATTGTTGACGCGATTCAGTATGACTCTCCCGGCTGGTTCAGAGTTAAAGTACCCCGTTATGCGCTGCGAATTATTTTTAGAATATTGGTCGTTCGCCAACAACAAGTTGTCGAAATTAGCCCAGATGAATTAGTGGATGAAACAGAAGAACGTTACATTGACATCACCCGAATTGGCAGACATCCTGACGTTTATGGGAAAGGGCTTCGCGAACGATACAGACAGCTTCGTAACAAATAACCCCATTTTCAATCCGTGCCATAGGGTTCGAAGTAATAGCTAATAATGTGTTGAGCGTTACGGGCTTTAGTGAAAGGGATGCGGTTGAAATCGAATTTGGATGTTGGCCTTCTTGAAAATTGTGCCCAGATAGCTAAAGATATTCGTAATTGGCTCGAAAAAAAAGATCATCCTGAACACTATAAAGATGTTAAGGATCTAGAATTGACGCGAGGATTTATTCACACACTAGATCTTCTCGAAACAGTTCTCGTTCGTTTTGAAATTACTGCTTTTATTGCTCGACAAATTTTTCAAGCAGAACTATCGGTTACAGAAGATTCACTCATGGTTGAGTTCGTACAAATCGATGTTGAAGGACATTTTTCATTTAATCTCCTAGAACTGTGCTATGAGTTATCAAACGCATGTCAGGAAATTGAAAAATTTGAACGAAATGATAATACCTTTTCAATCTTCGCTAAATCTCCCCCAAAGCTGGGTACTATCCGTTTGGCTAGACATAAAGCCACACATTTTGAACCAGAACAATTTGAGAAACTTGCGATTGCAAAGCAATATTCCATTTTGCGTAGGCCATATAAGGTGATAAATGGAAAACTTGAGAAGCAACTTGCTGGCGATACGATGCCGCGAGTTGTTGAACTTATTAAAGAGTCAGTTGCAGAAAGTTATCGCTATCTAACGCTCTTAAGGGAAGCCACTATTGGTTAGTTGCGTTAATCCGTGCCGTAGGGTTCAACGTAATAACTGGTGAGGTCGCCCTCGGCAAGCCAGCCTGTCGCCTCACGGTAATGCACTTTATACCACTCAAATCCCTCAGCGCAGACGGGGCCATCCAACACCGTGAATAAGGCGTTAATGGGAATGGTGGTGACAAGGGTGTTTTTGGTTCCCGGTAGACGACGGACATTCACTGAGCGGGGATCATCGGGCAAGACACGTCCGCGTTCGCCAATAATTAAGCGTTCGCGGGGCGCTCCGGCACAACTGGCGGTGGGGGCGGCTGGCGGTGTGGGCATGATGAAGGCGGTTGGCGCGGGTGTATCGGTGATGACGCGTAGGGGCGTAGGTATCGCCGTTGGCACATTGGCAGGTTGCAAGACACAACCGGCAAGGATGCTGCCGAGTAATATCAGCTTCAGAAAAGGCGCTCGCAAAAACGATTTCATGACATACGTCGGCTTAGGTAGGACTAGATTAAGTGGTGGACGGCGAATTGACCCCACCCCAAACCCCGTTTCAGGGGTAGGTATTTGCTCAATGAGATAACTGGTTTGCGTTTGCCGGAGGATAAACTCTCCGGCAAGATGAATAAAGCCCCGTAAAAGGCTTGTCCGGTATTAAAAACATTTTATTTTTGCCTCGCCGCGGGCTAAAGCCGCACGGCTAAGCAGAAGACAAGCACACTAAAGGTGCTTCAATAAAAGGTATTTTTCTTTGATAAGTGCGGGCGGGATAAATCCGCGCCCCTACAAAAACAGGATTTTGGGCTAAA
>JACDGI010000663.1 GCA_013821665.1 Anaerolineae bacterium | reverse complement strand
CGCTGGTACTGCCCAACAAAGATTATGTACCGGGTATTGTTCATAACGAAAGCCTGCGTAACCTGACCTACCCTATGGATTGGAATGCGCTGGTCGAAAAAGTCGGTGGGCTGCCGTGCATCCTCAAAGATGCGCATGGTGGCGGTTGGAAAGAAGTGTACGTGGTCAACAACGTGCCAGAGTTGATCTGGCACTATAACGAAAGTGGACTGCTGACCATGATCTTGCAGGAGTACATCACATGGGACAATTATGCCCGCTGCATGTGCCTCGGTCAGGACGAGATTTACGTGATGAAGTATGATCCGACCAAGCGTAAATATCATGACGAACACGACTTCTCACCGGAGTTGTATGCCCGTATCGTGAAGGATGCGACATCACTGTGCAACGCATTCGGTTACGACATGAACACGGTGGAATTCGCCATTAAAGATGGCGTGCCTTACGCGATTGATTTCATGAATCCGGCACCGGACATGGACGTGAACTCCTTGGGTAAAGTTCATTTCGATTGGATGGTCACACACATGGCTGATATGTGTATCCGGATGGCGAAGTCAAAAGAGGCTACGCGAGACCGTTATTACTGGGGCAAGCTTGGTAAAGGCGGTAAATAAAAGATGGCTGAGGAAGCGGTTGATCTCTACCACAGTTTACTTGATGACCAACTCGCGGCAGATACCAGCGCCGATTTATACGCGCGACTAAAGCCGCAGGGATTATATTTTGGCGACCGGCCCATCAGTACCGTTATTCGTCCCCATTTTTATTTATCGGAAGAATGGGATTACCTCAAGCGCGAGACTGAAACGCTGCTCAATGCGTTTTCCCGATTACATGCTGCTTGCCTGAGCGACTCAGGGCTGCGGGCGCAACTCGACCTCGAACCGTATGAAGAAAATTTATTCAGCCTCGATATTGGCGGGGCCGTGCCGTGGACGACTTCACGGCTGGACTCCTTTTTCCTTGGGACAGAACGCAAATTGTACTTTGTGGAGTACAACGCGGAGACTCCAGCGGGAATGGGTTATGAAGATGCCCTATCAGAACTTTTTATGACGCTGGAACCGATGAAGCGCTTCATGAAATATTATGCTGTGCAAAGTATGCCGATGTGCGGCAAGCTGCTGGCGGTGTTGATGCGTGCCTACCGTGAATGGGGCGGCTTGGGCATCCCACAAATCGCCATTGTGGATTGGGGACACGTCCCGACGTTGAACGAGCATGAGATTATTAAGCGTTTCTTCCTGCGGCATGGTGTCAAAGCGGTTTTGGCTGATCCGCGTAACATGGAATATAAAGACGGCAACCTGTGGATCGGCGACTTTCGAGTAGACTTGATTTATAAGCGAGTGCTGTGCAGCGAACTCATTCAGCAGATGGGGATGGAAAACCCGATTGTACAAGCGATCCGTGACCGAAAAGTTTTCATGTCCAACTCGTTTAGCGCGAAGTTACTGGCGAAGAAAGCCAGCCTAGCCATGCTGAGCGACGAAAAAAATGCGCACCTGTTTGATGACCAACAACGAGCGGCGATTAATGCCCATATTCCGTGGACACGACAGGTAGCTGACCGGAAGACACTGTATCAAGGGCGGGAAGTTGACCTCGTTTCATTCATCGCTGAAAATCGCGACCAGTTTGTATTGAAACCCAATGATGAATACGGTGGTAAAGGGGTGGTCATCGGGTGGGAAGCCTCGGCAGACGAATGGAATGAAACGCTTAAACAAGCATTAAACAACTCCTATGTGGTGCAGGAAAAAGTAACGGTGATCTACAAGGATTTTCCGGCTTATATCGATGGGAAACTGGACATTAGTTCACGGTTTGTGGATGCCAATCCTTATGTGTTTGATGGGCATACGGTTCACGGCTGCTTGACACGCTTATCATCGGTGGCGCTGTTGAATGTGACCGCAGGTGGCGGTTCGGTTGTGCCCACGTTCTTGCTGCAAAAGAGGACATAGGAAGTAAGTTATCGAAACTCATTAGCCACACCCCACCCTAACCCTCCCCGTAGTAACAGGGAGGGAATCAATACTGATAGCTCATTATTTTTCTAGAAACCACTTTTGTCATTAGTAAATAGTCGTCGGTCACCAGATTACGGAACGCTAAGGTTAGTCGGAAACATTGTGGCTAACCTTTTTGATTCACAAAATGCACAAACTGCAATTAATCCGCCGAAATGGCAGGCGGGAAGCAGCCGAGAAACCGCCGAATTGGCACAACTGCATGGTGGTTGGCTCGGCTGATGCCGCCAGTGCAGCGGTTCCCTCCCTCAGTGCCGCCGCCGCCAATTGGCAGTACCGCCGCAGCGGTTGGACGGGAGTGATCCGCCAGACGAAGAATTTAACGCAAAGGCGCTAGGGCGCAAAGACGCAAGGATTTTTAACACAATACCTAAAGGTAGGCTTCGAACAGACACAATGACTCAAAGGCACAGAGAGTAGAGACATGAGTAAGCCCGCAGATAGATTGACTTGTTAGTTCAGTCTAGCAGCACTATAGGGGGAATGGGTTACCATTTGGAAGCACATTTTGTAACTCTTTTGAGATGTTGGCACTAACCTTCTCAGGGGAGTGAAGAAGTTAAGAAGGTTTATAGACGGTATATAAATGGTTTTAGGGGGTTGGTAAATTTAAACCTAATTTATATAAAGCCAAGATTGCCCCACCGATAGCCGGTGCATAGCGTGGCTGCGGTAATTCCGATAAGCCCAACAATTCACATAATTTGAGACTCAAAGGGTTAGCAAAGGCTAGTAATCCACCGGCGTAGGCGACTGGGAGCGCTTCCATACGTAAGCGATAATTAACAGCGCGTGCGGCCAGTGCCAGCTCTTCTGCCGCTCTTAAGACAATATCGGCAGCGACCAGATCACCATATTCGGATTGATCCAGAACTGCACCAGCAAAGGTGGCAATTTCTTTGGTGCGGCTGATGCCTGTATGATAGAGCCAAGGGACAATAGCTTCGACATTGGGCAAGCCAAACTTTTCGAGAAATAAATTTGTAAGTTTGGTGTGACGACCACGACCATCATCATCCCGAATCGCCGCTTTTAGTCCTTCCATGCCGATCCAATAGCCACTGCCTTCGTCACCCAAGAGATAGCCGCGCGCACCAATGACTACATAGTCACCGGTAGAGCCGACTCCACAGGCGAGGCTACCTGTGCCAGATAGCACGAGGATTCCTTTGCGCTGACCATGTGCGCCGACGAGGGCAATTTCATGGTCACCGCTGGGGACAATTTCGGCGTGAGGTGTGACACCGGCTACGACTTCACGCAGCCATGCTTCGGAATGTGAGGCTTCGCCACCCGCGATACCAATACCCACCGACGCAATTTGATCGGTGGTGAGGTGGGCAGCGGCAACTGCCTCGCGAACCGTCGATTGGATGGTTTGTTTGGCAACCTCACGACCAACCAAATTGGGGTTGGAAGTCGAGCCTTTAGCCTCTCCTATTACTTGGAGGTCGGGAGTCACAACCAATACACGGACGGTGCTGCCACCGCCATCAATGCCCATTACATAAGTCATTCACGCGCCTCGTTGGTGAAGCGATAAGCTAACAAAATCGGGATAAAGGTAGCTGCAATCACAAATAGTGCAGCAACGTTGGTCACCGGACGATCACGCGGGCGAAACAACTGACCGTAGATCCAAATCGGAAGGGTCTGCTGCTGTCCGGCGGTGAAGGTCGTCACGATGACCTCATCAAATGATAGTGCAAAGGCTAACATACCACCGGCCAAAAGAGCAGTGGCGATGTTGGGCAAGATGACATAGCGGAAAGTCTGAAAGGTGGACGCACCCAAATCCATCGAGGCTTCAATTTGGGAATAATTGGTGCGGCGCAGACGAGCAACCACGTTGTTGTAAACAGTGACGATACAAAAAGTGGCGTGACCGATGACAATCGTCCAAAAGCTAAAGTTGAGACCGGTGAGGCTGATCGCAGACCGCAGGGCGATACCGGTCACGATACCGGGGAGCGCAATCGGCAAAATCACAAGCAGGCTGATGGCTTCGCGCCCGAAAAATTTACTGCGATAAATAGCGAGCGAAAGGAGCGTACCCATGACCAGCGCCATAAAGGTTGCAACCAAAGCTACTGTGATTGACAAGCCCAGCGCTTGGCGGAAATCCGTACGGGTGAGGATTTCGGAGAACCAACGGGTGGTTAATCCGGGCGGCGGGAAGGTGAAGGCGGCTTCATCAGTCGTGAAGGCGTAGAGGATGACGACCAACAGCGGCAGATGTAGAAAAAGCAGTGCGCCTAAGGTCGCCAGTTTCAAACCAACTGAAGCACGAGGCGTTCCGTCATTGATTTTAGAGCGCATCAAAAGCCCCCTGCTGACGGGCAATCAACAAATAAATGCACATGATGACAATCGGTACAACGGTGAAGGCAGCCGCCAGCGGGATATTGCCAGCGGTGCCCTGCTGCACAAAAACGACCTGCCCGATGAAAAAGCTGGAATTGCCAACGACACTGGGGATAAT
>JACDGI010000662.1 GCA_013821665.1 Anaerolineae bacterium | reverse complement strand
CCCTAAAACAACAACCAGCCCGACACGCTCCCGACGCGCAATGGAAGACGACAGTAAACGGTAGGCTATCGGCACAAAGATGATCAGCAAGCTGACCCAAAAGAGCACCGCGCCCCACTGGCTGCTATTGCGCTGAAGGGTGTAGGCCGTAGCCGTCATCATCAGGGCAAAGGCATCGAGTAAAGCGATGGCGGGAAACCATCCCCATCGCGTCGACTCGATCTCAGAGCCGAGCGTAGCCTTGTTTTCAGCCGTCACGATTGAGGGGCTGATCGGTTCGGTGAATGTATTTTCCTGTATTGATTGCACGATTTTGACCACTATTTCTATACGATTGGATACAAGCTATCTGAGGATTTTATAATCGGTTTAGGTACAAAATCATCCAGATAATGCCAACCTAACGAATACGCGTACCGTAAGACATCGACCTAACGTACTCATAACATGGGAACATAACTACGTTTTTAGAGTAGGTAATTGGCTACAGTCACCGCTTGCCGCATGGACAATGTCGGACCGTACCCATTTATCGCCTGATGAAATCCGCCACCAGACAAAACCATCTTTATCGAGCGACTGACCATTAACGGCGACGGTATCACCCGCATTTAAGCGTCCAACAATATCAAAACTAAGGCCGGGGCCAAAGCGTAGATTACAGTTGTAGTTCCCATTGGCGACAATTGTGCAGGCGGCATTGGTAGAAGTGGTGCTGTTGGCAGTATTGGCTACCGTCGGATCTGTAAAAGGCGCAACGGGCAGTACGCCAACATCACCGATTAGTTGGCGAATGGCATCTGCACCGGGAAAAGCAAAAGGCCCTTGATAATCTTGGCTGCTTTCCAAGAAGGGTTGTAAGGCGGGCACGGCTTCTGATATGTTGAAAAATAAAGCGCGTGCCAGCGCCACATTATTGGGCCGCCGTCCACCAATACCGCGCACCAGAGCCAGATGCTCCTGCTCCACAGCGCTAACTTGGGCGGAGGTCGCAGCCAACAGCGGCAGCCCCAGTTGGGCGAATTGGCGCGTGGCAGCCAGATAAGCGGCAATAAAAGTGGTTTCAAGCTGCTCGGTGATCTGCGAAAACTGTTCGCGATCATTATAAACATCAACCGGCAGATAGAATTTGTCGGTCACAGGTTTGGCTTTGTTGAGGTATAGGAGTTCAAGATGTTGCAGCTCTGCGTCTAAGAAGCCCTTCAACATCTCGATCTCATTGGGTGCCAGCGCGATATTACTTTCCGTCAGCACCCGATAATAATGCGTACAAGCAATCATCTCCGCCGTAACCGCCAGATTGACGATGGTTTCAACATCATCCTGATTGTTTTGTGCAGATAATTCGCTGTAATTAAAAAGTTGATTGAAGGTCAGCAGCGATGCGCCACCTGCCATCACACCTTTGAGTACTGTCCGTCTTGAAACTTGATTTTGTGATGACATGGTTACCCCTCCTTGACCAGACCGAGTTCAGTAAATGGTTTGGTTGGGTCAACCGTGTTTTTACCGACTAAGCTGCGAATAGCATCCGCGCCGGGAAAAGGCTTCGGCCCGCGAAAGCCTTCGCCACCTTCCAAGAATGGTCGCAAAACAGGGGTTACTTCAGAAGTATTGAAGTAAAATGCTTCACCCAAAGCCGTGTTATTAGGCAGCAAACCCGCAAGCTGGCGAATCAGCGCTAAATGCACGCCCTCGGTGATGGCAATCTGAGCGACGGTAGCGGCTAACAAGGAGTTACCCAATTCAGCGATGCGACGATTAGCAGCCAAGTATGCAGCAATGAAAGCCGTCTCGGCTTGCTGGGTAATCTTCCCAAAATTAGCGCGATCATTATAGACATTCAGCGGGGCATAAAACTGTGATGTCAGCGATTGACCGCCGTGTGCATTCAGATATTCAAGGTGATAGAGTTCGCTATCCAATGTAGCAAGGATAAAATCGCGTTCTAACGGGGTGAGTTGAATGTTGCTTTCGGTGAGCGCGGTATAGTAATGGGTACAGGCCAACGATTCGGCGGTGGCGGCCAAATTGAGAATAGTGGGTACATCGTCGCCGTTATCCTGCGCGAAGAGCTGCTGGTAATCAAATAACTGGCTGAAGCCAACTAGTGATGTGCCAGCCGCCAGCATCCCACCCTTCAAAAACGTCCGTCGTGAATAATCGCTCATGGTAATACTTTCTCTCTCGCTTGGAGAGATGGACGAGATGATTGCCACAACTCGCGCTCATTAAGGCTGTTCATGCGCAGCGGATCACTTTCCATATCTTTGTATAAAACAAAGTCAAAACTCCCCTTATAAGAAGTAATTTTTGCGGGTATGCCGACGGCAACGGCACAATCCGGTAAATCCATCGTCACAACAGCATTTGCACCGACAGCGACATCATTTCCAATATTTATAGGGCCGATAATCTTTGCACCTGCGCCGATGAAGACTCGATCCCCAAACTGTGGTAAACCCCGTTTGTCACTGCGTCCAGCAACGCCGATGGTTACTTCGTGTGATAGGGTGCAGTTTTCACCAATTGTGGTTGCGCCAATGAAAATCGATCCGAAATGACCGACGTACAGACCTCGCCCAATGCGTGCTTGCGGCGACAGCGATGCGCCAGCATAAATCTCGATCAGCCGTTTAATCACGATGTAGGCGGCTCGGAGCGGGAATAAAAACGTTGGGTTCAGTTCGGCTGGATACCACATCCAATGACCAATCCGGTAGTAAAGTCCGGCAATCAGACCCGGACACATCACGAATAGAGCCAGATACGAGCGGTTATCCGTAACGCGATACCGTGACAAATCGCTTAATATGTTCTGCCATGTGGTCTTCAAGGAGATGCGGTAAGTTTGACTGATCAAGGGGTTAGACTTCTTTACTTGGTTAAACTGCGAATAGAACTGGATATAGAACCCAAAAGCTGTGAAGCCTGATTCCCCGACGGCCAAACAAGGCTTTTACCCTGTCGGCTGCAACCTGTTTATGACACCCTGATACGTATTCAAGAGGCTTCTCGCACAGTCATCCCATGTGGGCAAGGTTATGTCACTGGGATTAACGGGTTCATCAAGCTGATGTAAAATCGCCTTAGCAACTTCATCCGACGTACTGTTGAGCGGAATGGCCTTAACCCAACCTTTGCGGGCCAACTCACCCAATCCAGAAGTATCCGTCACCAATACCGAACACCCTAATGATAGTGCCTCCATAACCGCAACGGGATGTGCTTCGTATTCACTAAACAGAACCACCAGTGAGGCTTGAGTCAAAAGCGCAGCCATACCCTGCCGGTCTTCAGCAGCAATACCACCGATTTCGATGCGGTCACCGACACCGCTGGCCGCAGCCAACTGGCGTAATTCGGCATCATAAGGGCCAGTGCCTACGATACGGAGTCGAGCGTTCGGCTTCTTTTCAAGCACTTTTGGGAACGCCTCGATAGCATGTTGATGTCCCTTATAACGTTCTAAGCGACCCGGTGAAACAATCAACGTATCAGACGAGGGTTTAACCTCAGTGGTTAACTTGGGTAACTGAGAACCATTCGGGATAACCACGAAACGATCCCGATTAATCCCCAGATTTTCAGTGAAGAAATCCGCCTCAAACTGCGAAACACAAATGAGCTTTGCCGCCTGATTCAGCAGCGGACGCAGCAGCAAGCGCTGAAACCCTCGCGCACTGGTCCGCACCGGTGATGAATGTCCACCACTGTGAAAACTAACGACAAAAGGAGTCTTGGAGGCAATTGCGGCCAGCATGGTCAAGGGCGCTACCAGTGTGTGATAGCCTTGAAGATGCACCACATCCCAATGACCCTGCGTGATGATCGAGTACAAACCCGGCGCAAAGTAATAGTCTTTATCTGCGGGGTAAGCGGCCACGCGTCGTACCGGTAATCCATCGCGCTCCTCAGTGGTGGGGAGCTTTTTGCTGGGATCAGTCGTCAAGACGGTTACATCATGACCAGCAGCTTTCATGCGCCGTCCAACTTCATGAACGTGCGTTTCGGTGCCGCCGACATAGGGTGAATAACGCGCCGAAACCAGCAGGATACGGAGCGAACCTTTTTTGTTAGCCACATCTTCAAGTAGCTGTTCGGATGCCAACGAAAAATTCAACGCTCTATCCTCTTATATATCCAGCAGTCGTAATCATGAGACCGGCGACAATCGCGCCCGCCCGTTTCATACCATTCAGGTCGCCATGTAAGGTATCGCCAAGGCCGGTCATGACACCGAGCGGCAGGGTTTTCATGGCATGTGAGCGTTCAGCCGACAAGCCATCTTTTTGCCCTACAAACTTGGAAATCACTGACTTCGAAATACCTTCAGCGTAACAACGGGATTGGAAGTAAGCCCATCCGGTGCGTTTTAAAGGCACGCTGTGGTAAATGTCCGTGTGCGGATCATAGATGAAACGCGCATTCGGTATGGCTTGCCGCGCCCGGATGCACAATTCGGTTTCCTCACAGCCCAGCGGTATCGTGCCCACACGACCAATACCATTCCGAAAATCGCCGA
>JACDGI010000044.1:16835-21011 GCA_013821665.1 Anaerolineae bacterium | reverse complement strand
CATCTCATCCAGCGATGCGTAATACTCCGGCCCAGTCCACTTGCCCTCGAACCGCTGGCAGAGAAGCGTCTTTTCCGGATTATCCCATTGCACCCGAATAGGCATAATTACATTTCCTTAATCAACACACTAATGCGATAGTATTTAGTATAATTCTCACTAGGCTGATTTTTCGTTGAGAAAAAATGAAAAATTTAGATAGTTAAAATATGTCTTAAGTAAATGAGGCAGCCTATAATTAAGATTGGCATTAAATTCGACTTTTTGGTTACTTTAAACATTTAGACGAACAGCTAAAATAAGCTAACAACTGGCTGTCATCACACATAAAGAAGAACAATGCCTATCACTGCCCTCGAACAACAATTGATTGACGACATTCAACATTCACGCAATCCTATGGTTGCCTTTTGCAGCCAGTTATTACAAACCCCTTCGGTCAACGGTGTTCATGACGAACGTGCTGTTGCATTAATCATCGCACAACAAGCACAACAACTCGGTTTGGATGTGGAAATTGTGGGTGAATATCTGCAGCGTCCCAATGTCATCGTCAGCACCCATACCGGAGTACCGACTGGCCTGTTACTCGTTGGGCATCTGGATACGGTTCCAGCAGGTGACGAATCCGCGTGGACTCATCCGCCGTTTGCGGGCGAACAGGCTGATGGCCGCCTCTATGGGCGTGGCGCAATTGATACCAAAGGAGGCATGACCGCCGCCCTTTATGCGCTGGCATTACTCAAACAGCATCCCGAAGCGCTGCCCAATGGACGCGTCCAACTGATTTGCGTGCCCGACGAAGAATCCGGTGCGACCGGCACACTGGGTATCAAATGGCTGCACGAACATAATTTACTGGAAGGCAAAGGCGCGATCTACGCCTACTCTGGCGATCAGATTACCCTCGGCCATCGTGGGCTGCTGCGCTATACCTTGGTCTGTCACGGGCAGTCGATACACAGCGGCGCGGCGGAGTGGCAAGAGCGCACAGCCGGAGCCAACGCGGTCACGGGTATGGCACGCTTATTACTCGAACTGGAAAATTTACACTTCGAGTACTCGACTGCGCCCCACTTCGGCGAGTTCCGCACCGTCATCACGCCCGGAACCTTGATTAACGGTGGTGTGAGCATCAACATCGTCCCCGACCAGTGTGAAGCCGCTGTTGATATTCGCCTGACTCCCGATGTCACACGCCCACAAATCGAGGCGCTGCTGGACGCTTGCACTACCCGTGTCGAGCAAGAACGCGGCGTACGCTTCACCCGCACCCTGCTCAACGATGCCTCAGCCACCCTCACACCGGATGATGCTGCCATCGTCCAAGTCCTAGAGAGTGTCGTGCGTGATGTCAAACACAAAGAGCCGCAGCGCGTGGTGGCTGGCCCATCCAATGAAGGTTATCTACTGAATGATCGTGGCATTCCGACCATCTGCGGCTTCGGGCCGGATGGCGAAAATTTCCATGCCAATGATGAATATGTGACGATTGATAGTCTGGTCGAAACCGCCGCCATCTTCGCCCTAACGGCGCATCGTATGTCGTTGGGGTTATAAAACGAATAATGAGCCTGTTGACAGCATTCGGGATTCGTACTACTATTCATTCAACGAACGATCAGTGAATATATCGGGGTTAGTTTGTCATCTCAACAGGATCGGTGCCAATGACAGGAGAAATATCTTCCCAAAGAATGACAAATCGGGATATTAAAGCCCAAGAAAGACGGCAGCAGATCCTTATGGTTGCAAAAAAAATGTTTGCTGCAGGCGGTTATCATGCCACATCGATGCGATCCCTTAATAAGGAAATCGGTGTCGCTGACGCACTGACCTATCACTATTTTCCCGAAGGAAAATTGGAAATCCTGCAAACCATCATCCGCGAAGGTCGAGAGGCTAGGGTTGCCGAGATAGAAGCTTTAGCGCCTCAATTGAAAGATGATCTGCCGCTCAGAGAAGCACTCATGCTCGCGGCTCACATGGGAACGAATCTCCTTTCTGCGGATAAAGAGTGGTTTCAAATTGTGATGCAGGAAAGAAATTGGCTGCGTCACGAGGAATGGATGAAGACACTCGGTACAAATGAGCCTCCAACCGCATTCCTGATGCACTATTTTGCGAAGCGCATGGCACAAGGTGAAATTCGGACGATGGATTTAAAGTTTGCCTTTAGCCAGTTCTTTTCTGGCATCATCATGCGTTCTCAGTTTGGCGACGAAACCGGAAGCACTGATGATCTATACCTCGAAAAATTGGTGGATTTCACCGCCCAGTTGTGGTCTACGTAAGGCCACGTATTTTTTGTCAAATTCACTCAACGGACGCTCGATGAATTGTGTTGACTATTAGATTGCGTGAGGAAAATCACATGGATACTCAGACAACGACAGGCCCAAATCGTAGGGCGCTCTTTTTCATCATCTTTACGACCTTTCTCAATACAATGGGCTTTACGCTCATCATCCCACTCGCGCCCTTCTTGGTGGCGCATTATGTCACTGATGTGGGCAGTGTTGGCCTGACCGTTGGTTGGCTCACGTCAGCCTATGCCATCTGCCAATTTATCGCTGCGCCGGGATTAGGCGCACTCAGTGACCGTTTTGGTCGCCGCCCAATTTTGCTATTGTGCATACTGGGGTCAGCGGCTGGCTATCTACTTCTAGGAATCGGTGGTGCGTTGTGGGTTTTGTTTCTGGGTCGCATCATTGACGGGTTGACAGGTGCGAATGGTGCTATCCTCAATGCTTATCTGACTGATATTGTGCCCGAAGGAGAACGCGGCAAGTATTTTGGCTGGATTGGCGCGATCTCCGCCATCAGCATCGTTCTCGGCCCGGTACTCGGTGGCTTCATGGCTAAACTGGGCTTTCAGCTTCCATTTTTCGTGGCGGGTGGTGTTGCCTTGACCAACCTGCTTTTCGGGTTCTTTTTCCTGCCAGAAAGTCTTCCCAAAGATCAGCGTACTACGTCAATCAGCTTGGCACGGCTTAATCCGGTCAGCACACTGAAAGATGTTCTGGCGATGCCACAGCTCCGCTGGCTGCTAACCGCTATCTTTCTGACGGCGCTGTCTTTCATCGCCATTTCAGCCAATATAAGTCTCTTCGCCAAAGATACCCTGAAGTGGGACACGACCACCGTCGGAGCATTGTTTTCGGTTTTCGGCGTGACCAGTATTGTCGTGCAAGCGGTGCTGCTCCCGTGGCTGCTCAAGCGTTTCGGGCCGCTGCAAGTAGCGATTGCGGGCGTGATCCTTGCTATTGCCAGTTTTTTGCTGATTTCATTGGTCACAGTAGCTGCTTCCGACATCCTGATGGTTATTGCGTTTGTCCTCCTCGCTACTGGCGAAGGGTTGATTAGCCCCTCGCTGCTTGATTTGATTACACGGGCAACGGATGCACGTTCGCAGGGCAAGGTACAGGGCGGCAATCAATCCATCCAATCGTTGGCAATGATGGCAGGGCCGCTGTATGTAGGAGAATTCTACGATAACATAGGACACGCTGCGCCTTACGTCACTGGCGCAGGCATACTCGTGCTATCGCTAGGCGCTCTTTTATTGGCATTGCCCACACTCAAGCGATCCGCTTCCAGCAAGGACAGTGTCCTGACCTCACCGGTTGTAACAACCCCAAACGACGCTTAACGGGAAACATCAAATCACTGCAATTGCCAACCACCCTCTAACTGCTTCATCCCATAAGTTTTGTTGCTCAAAAATAGGCAACTGTAGGGGAGCACCTGCGTGTGCTCCCTCCTAAAAGGATTTACCGGACGAAGCACTAACACCCTCAAACCGGTGATGTTGGGTCGCCCAATGTTTCCAGCAGCCGGTCGCGATACGTGAAGTCGCGATCCGGCATTTCCGGCATCACCTTGGAGGCTTCGGTCAGGAAGTGCAGATAATCGCGCCCCATCTCTTGCCCGCGCCGTGTGTGCATATCAATGGCATAATCGGGGATAGAAGGCCGCACACCATTCTTCTCAACCGCCTGATTCACCCAATTATTCAGGTCGTCGCTGCCGCGTTCCTTCTGCGATTGGCACAACACCCGCACCGCATGAATCGCGAACAAATAACGGTCTCCACGAGGGCGCGGAATCCGCAGGTGCATCTGGTACAGCGTTTCGATGAGGATCGGCGCGTTCAAATTGCCGTAACCCACATCC
>JACDGI010000044.1:0-16825 GCA_013821665.1 Anaerolineae bacterium | reverse complement strand
ACCTGTAACCGTCCCCACAAATATTCTTCCATCTCCACGCTGGTCGTCAGCATCTCGTAAGCCAGCAGTGCCGCGTTTTCAGTATTACCCCGTCTGATTTCTTTCTGCGTCGCCGAGATAATTTCGTCCGCTGGCAAATCGTGTACGGTGTGTACCCGCGTCCAAGGATCATCATTGAAATTTGCAACAGCCATCTTTCACCCCTTATTCTGTTTTTGCCAATATATACACCGGACGAGCATCTCAAGTTTGATCTCTGATGCGTAAAATCTTAATCTACATTGTAATAGTGAAAATCAACCATAATCGTTCGCAGGGAACACTCTCATATCATTCCTATTTTCTCTCTGTGTCCTCTGTGTCTCTGCGGTTAAACTATCCGCATTGATCTTGGCGTTCTCTGCGTCTTGGCGGTTAATCTGCATTCAATCCTGCTCGCCGCCGACAAATACGCCCTTACGCAGGTTATTCAATTCTTGCCCGAATTGCGCCACGAAATTGCGCCGCTTCAGCAGTTCAGCCGCGCGGATTCGCAGCGCCATCAGAATCAATGCTGAAAGGGCTGCAATCTGGGGAATTGCCAGCAGCAAATCCGGTGGTAGGTCAATCTTAAGCTGAGTTTGGAAGTAAAACGACAGCGACTCGGCTAAACCGAAAAACAGGGATGTCAGGAAGGCCGCTATCGGCTGCTCGAAGGCAAATAGCGACACCGTAATCGCCGTCCAACCACGATTGGCCGTCATATCCGTTACAAACTGGCTAAGGACACCAATCGAAAGGAACGCTCCGGCCATCCCCGCCAGCATACCGCTGATCGTCAGCGCGAAAATTTGCACCGCAGTCACGTTGATGCCTACTGTTTCAGCCGCCTCACGGTTCTGCCCCACCGCCCGGATATGCCGTCCGAAACGGGTACGGAACAGCATCAGCCATACCAGAAACACCAGCACCCAACTTAAATAAACCAGCAGGTTATAACCGCTCAACCGGTTGAGAATCGGGATCGCGCTTACCACTGGCAGATCGATAATCGGTAGGCTGTTGATGCTGGGATCAGCCAACGTTCCAAACTGACCGAATGATACGCGCAGGAAAAAGACCGTCGCATTTGACACAAACAAGTTCAGCGCCAGTGCCAGAATTACCAAGTTGATGCGGATGCGTAGATACAATACTGCGAAGATAAACCCTAGAACACCACCCGAAAGCATGGCCGCCAGCACGCCTACAATCGGGTTAAAGCCTGTTTTGTACAGTACCGCCACTGCCACGAACGAACCCAGCAGCATCTTGCCTTCAATCGCGAGGTTCAGCACACCCGCGCGGCTGGCGATCAATGCCGCCAACGAACCGAGGATATACGGCGTAGCAAGGCGGATACTGCTCCGCGCCAACTGATCCGGCATACCGAAGAAAAACAGGACACCGATTACGATGCCAACAATGATCAGAATAATGCCCGTGTAACGACTGTTGCGGTTGAGTAGGGCCATCATGAAAGCACCTCGCTCGAAGCATTATTACTGCGTGGTGGTCGCAGCCACAGTCGCAAGCGCGTCAGTCCACTCTGGAAGAAAGCCTCCATCGAGTTAAAGAGGATGATAAAGGCGATGATGATGCCCCCCAATTGGCGCGGAATATCCCCAAACTGAAGGTTGATCGCGCCTTGCTCCAGACCTGCGAAAAATGTGCCGACGATAATGATGCCCACAATCGACTCGCGTGCCAGCACCGCCACCAACACACCATCGAAGCCCAAACCCGCGTTGGCGAAACCATCGATCACCCGCCGCTCGACCCCGATGATTTGAATAGCGCCTGCCAAACCGCTGAGCGCCCCGCTGATGAGCATGGCACGCAGCACAGCTCGTTCACTGGCAACCCCTGCGAAACGCGCGAATAAACCAGAACCGCGAGTCATGCGCTGTTCATAACCGGCAGTCGTCCGCCACAAATAAAAACCAATGGCGACTGCCGCCACCAACGCCATAATGATGCCCACGCCGACCCGCGAGCCATCGAACCACTCGACGTTCGGCAGCAAACCACGATTAAACGGTACCAACCACGCGGTATCATCAATCCGTGCCGTATGGGCAGTGCTGGTGAAGTCGGCACGCATCGGAAAATTCACCAGATAATGCACAATTTGCACAGCAATTGCGTTTAAAATGATGGTCACGATCAACTCATTCACATTGAGTTTGACCTTCAAATAACCCGCGATCCACGAATAAAACGCGCCCACCATCATGGCCGCAGCGAGACAGATGAGCGGCACCACCAGATGCATCACCGTCACCAGTGATTCAGATGCCGCTTTTATATCTGCCACCCCAGCTAGCGCGTAAATCCGTTCCGGCACCCAATAGCCGAGGAAAGCCGCCGTAATCGCCCCCAAAACCAATTGTCCATCCATACCGATGCTGAACAATCCAGCTTGGAAAGCCACCGTTGCTGAAAGCGCTGTCAAAATCAATATGGTGACGCGTTCCATAACCACAGCCAATGGATGTCCACCGGCCCCATACAACGGCGCGATAAACGTCTGGATAATATTGGGGTTATCGGCAGCCGGTGCGCGGAAAATAATCAGGTCGCCGAACGTCTGGCAGCCACGCGGGCCAAATCCCTCGCAAAATAACCGTTGATAGGCCTGAATCGGGTCGGCATGAGCAGCCACCACAAACAGCGAACTGACCAGCAAGCCCAACAGCACTGCAAAAATAGGAATGGCCGCGTTTTCCAAGTATTGCCGCAGTTTCAATGAAGTCATGATGCGTGTACTTTCTCTGTCTCTAGGCTGCCGCCCGCCATCAGCAAACCCACATCCTGTTCGGTGGCATCTTCGCTCTGCAAAACCCCGTTGATGCGTCCGTCAAACATGACCGCAATCCGGTCGCTCAGTGAGAAAATTTCCTCTAACTCCACCGAGATCAACAGGATTGCCGCGCCATCATCACGGGCTTGAATGAGTGTTTTGTGCACAAACTCGATGCTGCCCACATCCAATCCACGCGTCGGTTGGTTGATGATGACCAGCTTGGGGCTGCCGGTCAATTCGCGTCCCAGCACAATCTTCTGTAAATTACCGCCGGAAAGCGTCGAGATTCCTTCACCCACCCGTGCCGATTTGACCTGGAACGAGTCAATGATTTTTTGTGCCAGTACCTTGATCGGATTACGGTTGAAAATCCCATGATTGGAGTACGGTGGCACATGGTAATGGGTAACAACGACGTTCTCATCTAAATTGGTCATCAGGTTCAACCCGATAATCATGCGATCTTCGGGAATGTGTGCCATGCCCTGTTCCCGCCGTTCACGGACAGTGGTATGGGTAATATCTTTGCCCAAAAAGGTGATGCATCCCCCATCAGCCGTTCGCATTCCGGCGATGGCCTCCACCAACTCGGTCTGCCCGTTGCCGCTCACCCCCGCGATACCAAGGATTTCCCCCGCCCGCACTTCCAGATCCACACCCAGCACCGCTGGCACACCACCTGTACCCGCCACCAGTAGATTTTCGACCTTCAGTACCGTTTCACCGGGTTGAGCGGGTTTCTTTTCAACTTGGAGGATGACTTCGCGCCCCACCATCATGCGTGCCATATCACGGATCGACACCTCACTCACATTGTGTGTGCCGATCATCTGCCCGCGCCGCATCACGCTCACACGGTCAGCCACATCTTTGACTTCCAGCAGCTTATGGGTGATCAGGAGTATCGTCCGTCCATCCTGCGCCAGCTTGCGGATGACGGTATACAGTTCGTGGACTTCTTGCGGCGTTAGCACGGCTGTCGGCTCATCCAAAACGAGGATTTGCGCGTTACGTTGCAGCGCCTTGAGGATTTCCACCCGCTGCTGCATCCCCACTGAAATTTCTGCCACCCGTAAATTAGGATTCACGGGCAGCCCAAAACTTTCCGAGAGTTTGCGTACGGCCTCGGCTTCCGCCCCGCTGTTGATAAAGCCCATGCGGTTCGGCTCAATCCCCAGCATAATATTCTCGGCAATCGTAAACCCCGGCACCAGTTTGAAGTGCTGGTGAACCATGCCGATGCCCGCTTTAATCGCATCGTTCGGATGTCCGATGTGTACGGGCTTCTCATCCACAAAAATTTGCCCGCTGTCTGGCTGCACCAACCCATACAAAATACTCATGAGCGTGGTTTTACCTGCGCCGTTTTCGCCCACCAGCGCGTGGATTTCGCCTTTGCTAACACTGAGATCCACGTTATCACAGGCCAGTACGCCAGTGGATTCAAAGTACTTGCGAATCTGGCGCATCTCAATCGCATTCGGCATGTCTTACTCCGTACACCTGACTGACCAATCTTAAAAACTATTTTCTACAAACAAAATATCTTCGTTTAAATTCGCGCACGCTATTTCTAAAATATTGATCGCCAAATACACAACCACATTTGGTATTTGCTCCCTCCCTCGTTTACGGGGGAGGGCTGGGGTGGGGGTTCTCAACTAATGAAAGGGGCGAACAACAAGTGTTCACCCCCAAGTTTCTATCTGTTATCGCAACCGAAGGTGAAACTTAACTGGCTGGCGTATCAAGTGCGTTCGTGACCTTGATTTCGCCGCTCAGAATCTTCTCGCGTGCCGCATCAATCGCTGCACGGACGGCGGGCAGTTTCGCCACCATATCGGCTGGGCCATTCTTGTCGAAGGTGCGCGAGCAAACGCCCACGTCCCAGCTCAGACCAGCGAAGCCTTCCTTAAGGCCAACCGTCTGCAAACCGGGCTTGTAGGTGTTGTCCACCACACTCTTGACG
The DNA here is from genome assembly GCA_013821665.1 of Anaerolineae bacterium. Lineage (GTDB taxonomy): Bacteria > Chloroflexota > Anaerolineae > Aggregatilineales > Phototrophicaceae > CFX2. The sequence continues at coordinate 12,032 of JACDGI010000044.1, read as the reverse complement.
AATGAGAACACCGCGTTATCGACGCGCTTCATAGCCGAGACGATCACCGTTCCCGGATATAAATCGTCCTGATTACTATCAACCCCGATGGCAAATTTACCGGCATCTTTTGCCGCCTCCAGCACGCCTTCACCGCTGCGGCCTGCAACTTGGTACAGAATGTCGTCACCACCGGCAAACAATCCGGTTGCCAACTCTTTACCCTTCACCGGGTCAGAGAAGCCACCGACATAAGCCTTATCGACCGTGCAGTCCTTACAAACCGACTTCACGCCTTCTTCAAAGCCCACGATGAACAGGTTGATACCGGGTGTATCCAAACCACCGACCGCGCCGACCTTCTTGGTCGTCGTCAGCATACCGGCAGCGATACCAGCCAGATAGCTGTTTTCGTGCGTCAGGATGTTGAACAGCCCCAGATTCGGATAATCGGGTGTGGTCGGGAAGAATGTTTCCTGCGCACCGAACTTCTGGTCAGGGAATTCTTGTACGATTTCATCAATCGTGTCCGAAGCCACCGCAATGGTGATAATCAGGTTCGGCTTATCCTGCACCGCACGGCGGATAGCAGCGTCATGTTCCTGCTCGCCAGCCGTCTCGATGATCTTGCCGCTGACACCCAATTCCTTGATGGCACGTTCTGCACCTGCCGCCGCCGAGTCGATGAACGAACGGTCGCCGCGCGGGTTGGGGAGGATAATCTCAAAGCTGATCTTGCTGTTATCCACCGAAGGCATAACGGTCATTTCGGGGGTGGCTTCGGCAGTCGCATCAGCCGATACAACACAGGGATCGACATAGGTGCTGTCCTGTGCCAGCGCCGGGGCTGCGCCCACCGCTAGAACAGCGACCAGTATCAACGATAACAAGGACAAAACACCGATTCGTTTCAACATCGCTTACTCCTTATTAAACAAAAGTCGTGTCTATTAGAACATTTCCAATAGCTTTGTAGTTATGGCAATTCGCATGAAAAAAGATTACCATTTTTCAACCGTTCTTGCTAATGTTACTCAATCTCCCTATAGCCAACACGAATGGTAATATAATGTCTATCCCCGTAATTCTTGATACCGACATCGGCACTGATGTAGATGATTGTCTCGCACTGGCATTGCTGCTCAGCTCGCCTGAACTCGAACTGCAAGCCGTCACCTGTGTTTATGGCGACACCGCCCTCCGCAGCCGCATGGCGCTCAAGCTCCTGCAACTGCGCGGCCTGACCGATATTCCAGTTTATGCTGGTGCTACCAAACCACTCACCTCGCAGCGCCCGATTTATTGGGAAGGCCACGAAGGTCAGGGGTTAATCGAACAAGCGGCTGATCTGCAACCGACGGCTGGCTTCGCGCCTGACGTTATCGTCCAGCAGGTGATGAGCAACCCCGGCAAAATCCACATCATCGCCATCGGCCCACTGACCAACATCGCCCTCGCTTTGAAGAAAGAACCGCGTGTGGCCGCCAACCTCGCCCATCTGACCATTATGGGCGGAGTCGTCCGCAGCATTGACCGTTTGGATTTGCCCCTCGCCGAACACAACATTGTCTGCGATCCCGAAGCCGCTAGAATCGTATTGGAATCGGGCGCACCGATTACCCTCGTGCCACTGGACATCACCACACAGGTCGAAGTCACCGAAGCCGGTTTGAAACAAATTCAAGCGGCAGGTTCACCCTTCCAATTAGCCGTTGCTGACCAACTCGCGCGTTATCCTCGCTTTCAACGTTATGGCCGCACTAACCTTCATGATCCGCTGGCTGTCGGTGTGGTCATCGACCCAACCTTGGTCACGCTGCAAAAGGTCGTCATTCAAGTCGCCACCAGTGATGATCCCGTTCCGGCTCAAACGCTTATGCGCCTACTAAGCGGTAACGAAACCGCCAGCATCGAACTGGCTACCCGCGTGGACACTCCACGCTTCGAAGCCTTCTTTATTGATCGTGTTAGCAATTAATCATGGCAATCTATAAAATGCGTCTAAACGGTCTTTGAGTCCCGTAATGACGTTCAACTTTTTAATACGGAGTACAAATCCCTGATTTATTCCCTCCATCGTTTACGGGGGAGGGTTAGGGTGGGGGTTCTCAATATTTCTATGACCACAACACTACTGCACGATGCCTACATCCTCTGTCTCGGTCAATCCGACCGCATTTTCCAGCGCGGCTACTTGGTGATCGAAGATGACCACATCACCGATGTTGGCGATATGTCCTTGCTGCCCAACGCCACCTACGATCAGCGCATCGATGCTTCCGGCAAGCTCATCATGCCCGGACTCGTCAACGCCCACACCCACACGCCCATGACTCTCTTTCGCGGCCTTGCCGAAGGCGTATCACTCTTTACGCTCGAAGGCTGGTATAACACCATCCGCGTCCTCGAATTGGTCATGACACCCGACATGGTTCCATCGGCTGTCGCTGTCGCCTGTGCCGAGATGATCCGCACGGGTACTACTACCTTCGCCGATCAATATTTTTTCATGGATGAGGTCATCCCGACAGTCGCCCAAAGTGGATTACGTGCTGCCCTCGGTTATGGCGTGGTCGAACTCGGTGATCCGGTCGCCCGTGAGCGCTAACTGACCAAATTAGAAGGCTTCCTTGAAGAAATGGGCGGGCAGGGTGAAGGTCGCTTAAAAGCATGGATCGGCCCCCATGCTTTCTTCGTCGATAACTCGCTCGAACTCATGGAACGCGAACGCATCCTCGCTGAAAAATATGGGGTGGGCTTCCACATTCATCTGTCGACTACAGGCGAGGAAGATATTTTCTGCCAGGAACATTTTGGCATCAGTGCCGCTCAAAAAATGGCCGCGCTCGGCATGTTGGATCATCCCATTATCGCGGCCCATTCCGTCACCATTCCGGCGGATGATTGGCCGTTGTTGGCACTTCATCCCTTTACGGCTGTGACTTGTCCCAGCGCTTCCATGCGCGCCGGAGCCGATGCCGCCCCTGTCGTTGGCATGCGTGGCGCAGGTATCAACATCGCCCTCGGCACGGATAACGTCTGCAACAGCAACGACTACGATCTCTTTACCGAAATGCGCACACTCGCCAAACTCGCCAGCTTCCGCGAAAAACAGCCCAGTGCGCTCCCCGCCCGTGATGTATTGGCGATTGCGACTGCGGGTGGTGCCAAAGCCCTCGGTCTCGCCGATCAAATTGGTGACCTCACTGCTGGCAAACAGGCCGACCTCATTATGCTTGACCGCAGTGGTATCGGCTGGCAGCCCTACGCCGCCAACGATCCCTTTACCGCCCTCGTCTACAGCATTCATGGCCTACAAGTCACCGACACGATGGTCGCCGGACGCTGGCTGCTCCGTGACCAACAGTGGACGACTCTCGACTATCCCACCGCCGCCACCCAACTTAATGAGAGCGCCAAGCAGTTGTTGAAACTAAGGGATCATCCCACAAAATAAGCACATTTAGACGTCGCACAGTATCAGAATGTGCTACAATTACTCAAGAATTTACCCTCTACAGATAAGCTGCAATAGTGGTTAAACGTAGCAAAATTCTTGAAAAGGTTATATCAGGCTCAAAGAACGTCAGTTTTGGCGAATTTATTTCCTTGTTAGAAGGTTTTGGATATGTCATGGAGCGTATTCATGGTAGTCATCACATCTTCAAACACCCTGATGTTCCGCAATTATTATCTGTACAACCACGTAAAGATAGCAAAGCAAAACCTTATCAACTCCACCAATTTTTGAAACAGGTTGAAGAATATCAATTGAGTCTGGAAGAGGAATAACACGTGAAAGATTATCACATTAACATCTTCTACAGCGAGGAAGATGAAGAATACATCGCCGACATCCCCGACCTAAAGTATTGCTCAGCATCCGGTGCTAATCAGGAAGAAGCGCTAAAAGAAGTCCTCGTTGCCAAAGAACTATGGCTCGAAGTTGCCCGCGACAAGGGCTTACCGGTTCCTGAACCGAAGTATCGACCCGCAATCTATCAGGTTGCATAGAAAACGACGAATAATTTACTCAGCGGTTTCTGCTTTGCGCGACCAACATGGACACCTATCGACTATCCCACAGCCGCACAGAAATTGGATGAAAGCGCCCACGAACTCCTCAAACTCAGTCACGTGGGCTAGCCAGAGTTTTTGTCTCACTTTACGTGCTGACCAGCATCTTTTCTGGTTCGTGGTTCAGAAGCCGCTGGATTTTAGCGATGGTATCGGCGTTGCGCGGAGTGTGAGTGAGCATCCGCAATTCGCCAGAATCGACCGTCTGCAACCACAGAATATCAAAATCCAATTCGCCAACAATTGGATGGTGAAACAATTTTCGACCGTGCGACAGGCTGTGTACATCGTGCCGCGCCCATAATTCCCGAAATTCAGGGCTAATCCGGCTCAATTCAGCGATTTGTTCTGCCCACCACGGATCGTTGATGAATCGACCATAGCCCGCACGAAATTGCGCCACATACACGCGTGCAATTTCTTTCCACTGCTCGTTGACGACCCGCGCCGCAGGATTGGTGAAGATGCGCCAGATCAAGTTGCGCTCGCGCTCCGTCCCAGTCGTAAAGTCGCCTACAAATACGGCGCAGTAAGCCGCATTCCACGCAATGACATTGGTACGTGAATCCACGACACAGGCTGGGGATGTCCCAAGGCTATCCAGAAATATTTGTATGATGGGACTGACAGTCGGTGGTGAATACATCTCGACTGGCGGTGGCTGTCGGAGGACGAGCAAAAATAAATGTTCACGTTCGTTAGCGTCTAGTTGCAAGACTAGCGCCAGACTTTCCAGCAGTTGCATCGAGACGTTAATATCCCGCCCCTGCTCCAGCCATGTATACCATTCAGGGCTGACTCCGGCTAACATCGCCACTTCTTCGCGCCGTAAGCCCGGTGTCCGTCTGCGTGTGCCTCTTGGTAAGCCAGCCTCTTCCGGTGATAAACGCGCGCGACGGCTGCGCAAAAACTCGGCTAATTCGTGATGACGTTCCAACTCCAATTGATTGATTGCCACGTGAAACTCTCCGCTCAATGATTGGTTCCTAAACGGGAAGTGCTGGTTCTAGGATAAACGCCCATCTGCTTAATGTATTCACCTCATTATAACCTGTGATAGATGAGGTGAGCGGCTACACAATCGAAACCTCACCCTAAGTTTAATGGAGAAATTGAATATGAAAGTTTTCGTCACGGGTGCCAGCGGATTTGTTGGCTCGGCGGTTGTTCGCGAACTCGTCAGCGCGGGGCATCAAGTTGTCGGCCTCGCCCGTTCAGATGCGTCTGCCGCTTTAATCGAAGCCGCTGGCGCGAAGGTGCTGCGTGGTTCACTCGATGATCTCGACAGCCTGAAAAGCGGAGCCGCCACATCCGACGGTGTGATCCACACCGCTTATATTCACAATTTCCCAAATTTTGCCGAATCCGCTGAAGCTGATCGCAAAGCCATCGAAACCATTGGCGCGGCATTAGCCGGATCGAACCGCCCCTTTATCGTGACTGGCGGATCAGGTGGGCTAACACCCGGTCGTCTTGCGACGGAGGAAGATCCCGTTCCCGCAGGAATGCCTCGCGTCTCGGAACAATTGGGACTATCAATGGCTTCACGTGGTGTACGCGTGTCAATCATGCGCCTCCCCACCTCGGTTCATGGTGAGGGCGATCAAGGTTTTGTCCCGCGCCTGATCACCATCGCGCGTGAAAAAGGCGTATCAGCCTATCCGGGTGATGGATCGAACCGTTGGCCGTCCGTACATCGTGTTGATTCGGCTCGTCTCTACCGCTTGGCGTTGGAAACTGCCCCCGCAGGTACACGGCTGCATCCCATCGGCGATGAAGGCGTACCGACGCGCGAGATTGCCGGAGTCATTGGTCGCCATCTCAATCTGCCTATCGTCTCGGTGCCGGTTGAAGAAGCGGGCGAACACTTTGGCTGGCTCGGACGTTTTTTCGCGCTTGACATGCCCGTATCCGGCACATTGACCCGCCAGCAGTTTAATTGGCATCCCACGCAGCCCGGCCTCATCGCGGATCTCGAACAGGGCCACTACTTTCAATAACTAAAAGCCGTTCAACAAAAAGCCGTTGGAAAATCCAGCGGCTTAAATTTTTACAATTGTGTCTGTAACAAAAGAGAGAATGACAATTAACAATCACATCGATTTGGATTATACGGATAGCAACTGGCCGCCAAAAGGTGCGAAGAAACGTCGATAATATTTCCTAGGTTTACATTAAGTTTGTCGACAAACCGCCCTCCAACCATCCACCAACCTGCTTAACAATTTCGCTCCCTCAAAACGGTTAACGCCAACCTCGCGAAACAGTTACAAAATGTTCTTCCAAAAGGTAACCCATTCCTTCATGACCTATTGTATGATTGTCGTAGGGAACATCTACCGATGTATCAGGAGGCCCGTTTACGGGTCTTTATTCATCTAGCCAGCGGGTTTATCCGCTGGCAAACCCTTGTCTTGTGACTTAAAACTTGTATCTTGTAACGCCTACCTGTTGGCGAAGTTGGCGGCGAAAATCCCCTTCCCAAAATTGCCAATATTGCCATAGTTTTAGCCGAGAGCAGATGTCAAAAACGGGATAATGAATAGGCAATCTTGACAAAAAAACCATCATTATCGCCAACATTGCCATCCCTGAGTGCGCTTTAGCGCCCTTTGTTTACTCAGACGGAGGCTTGAGCCTCTGTCTGACTATCTGACAAACCACGCCCGACACCGACGACTCTGACGACATTTCCGACATATTGCACTGTGAAATTGAAGAATATGAAGAATTTTGCGACGAAGGAGTCCTTTAGGGCGAATCAAAAAGGGACACCGAAGTGCCCCCTGCTAACCGTTCGATGCCTAGGCATAGGCTTTCTGTGCCTCGACATATGCCTCGTAGCCGCCCAGATGTTGGATCAGCCGCCCGTCGCGCACCTCGAACAGATCGCCGCCGAACTGTTGGATGAAACGCCGGTCATGCGAAGCCGCGATCACCGGGCCGGGAAACTCGTGCAGTGCAGTTTCCATTGCTTCCAGCACATCGAAGCTCAGATCGTTGGTCGGCTCGTCCAACAGCAGCAGATTAGCCCGCCCGAAGATCAACCGGGCAATTTGTAGTTTACGCCGCTGCCCACTGCTCAACCCGTTCACCGGCTTTTCAAAGTCGGTATAACGGAACAAGCCCGACCGGATCAGCACCGTTTTCAACACCTGATCGGGATACTCCATCCCCACGCGGAACGCTTCGTACAGCGTATGTTCATCCGCCATCTGCCCGCCTTCCTGATCGAGATAGCCGATTTTCACGGCTTGATTGACCATCACCTCGCCGCTGTCGGCTTTTGTTTGTCCCGCCAGCAGCCGGATCAGTGTGGATTTACCCGCACCATTCGGCCCAACCAACACCATGCGCGTGTTCAAGCTCACCGTGAACGATACCTCATCTAACACCTGTCGCTCACCGAAGCGCTGGCTCAAGCGTGATACCACCATCGGCAGCCGACCCTTGAGCGCTTCCGGGTCGAAACGCGGATCAAACTTCAGTGGTGCCGGTGGTTGTGGAATAGCTTCGGCTTCTAAACGTTTGAGCTTTTCCTCGGCCACATGAATCCTCTTGGAAACGGTGTTGTCGTGTGTGCCTTTCTTCGCCCCGCGCATAAACTTATCGTTATCCGTCTGTGGACGATAGTTGTTGTTATTGCGTGTTGTCTCCTTAAAAGCCAGCGTCAGCTCGGCCATTTGCTCTTGCTGACGAGCATAATCCGCTTCCCACTTCAAACGTTCGCCGATCTTCGCCTGATGATAAGTGTCGTAGTCACCGCTGTAACGCTTGGCTTGCTTGCTGTGTTCATCAATCTCCACGATGGCATTCACCACCCGATTGAGGAACTGCCGGTCATGTGACACCACCAGCACCGCGCCACTGTAGGCCGCCAGATACGACTCCAGCCAGCCCAACGCCAGCATGTCGATGTGGTTGGTCGGCTCGTCCAATAAAAGCACATCCGGCGCACCGAGGAGTAACAGTGCTAATCCGGCACGGGCTTTCTCGCCACCCGAAAATGTACTAAACAACCGTTCGCGTGGTAGGTGATCGATTTGTAAACCAGCCAGCACACTCTCGACCCGACTGTTGCCTTCATAGCCGCCCAACCGTTCGAACTGCTCGGTCACATTCCCGTATTCGGCCATGGCCTTATCCAGTGCCTCGTCGGTCAGCCGTGTCATATCGGCTTCAAGCTGGCGCATCCGGCTTTCGAGGGCGTTTAAGCGTGTGCTGGCCTGAGCGATTAAATCACCCAGCGTTTGATCGTCATAGCCGGTAATCACCTGTGACAGATAACCGAGTTCGGTTCCCGCTGGCAGGGTAATCGTCCCACCATCAGCCGGTAAAACCCCCGCGATAATTTTGATGAGCGTGGATTTGCCCACCCCGTTCGCGCCCACGAGACCAATACGCTCGCCCGTGTTCAACGTAAACGAAACATCCTTCAGGACGCTGTTGAGTCCGTAAGTTTTAGAGATATGAGAGATCGTCAGCATATAGAGATTGCCTCCGCATTTGCATTCATGTCGTTCGGTGGTATTCAACCACCAAACAATCGTCGTGTTGTAGGGGTTTGCCGCTGGCAAACCCGCCTTTAGCAAATTAAACGCGGCGAGAATCAAAAGCGCCGCACGGGGATTCCCATTGCGGCGCGAGGTTGGGCTACTCAGTAGCAAATCAACACATCAAATTGGAAGCGTCAGACCAACGCAAACAGCACCGGGGTAATCCGTGAAAAGGAATTACTGAAAGGAGCTGTCCGTAGTCATTGGCAATCTTTCGCTTGTGTTGACAGATGATTCAGGGGAATTTGACAAGGGTATGTCGCCTTCGCCGGAATAACCATAGTATAGCAGAAATGATGTGGAAATTTCAAGCAGTTACACTACAATATCTCAATATTCAACGACTAAAGGTTAAGGAGTCGGAGTGATGAAAAAAATATCCAAAAACCAAAAGCGTATGAAGTCCTTTGACCGGTTTGAATTGCAATATGCCGCGACATTGATGCAAACAGGCCAGCGGGAAGAGGCTTATGAAACGCTCTTACCGGTTATGGACAAATATCCCTATGAGATTCCAGTGCTTCAAATGGTGAACGATCTCAGCTTTGAAGCCAATGACATGATTACTGCATGGATAACTTCTTACCGATTGATGGAGTTGTTACCCAACGAAGCAATTGGCTATATGAACGCAGCGGTTGCTGCCAGCCAATTAAACCTACCATTCTCGGTGGTTCATTATTCCGATCTCTATTTGCAGCGCTGGGCGAACGAATCTGACGCGAATGATATTCGGCAACTGAAAACGACATGGGAAAAACTGTGCGCGGAAGTCCGAAAACATGACCCTGTCAATACCGCAAAATCCAATGCGGACTTATCGCTCTTAGAACAGGCGAACATATTGGTGAGTAGAGGCGATTTTCAAGAAGGGCGAAGAGTTTGCCAAAAGGCGATTGAGGTGATGCCGGATACCGCTGCGCCTTATAACAATCTCGGTTTAAGCTATGTGCTTGAAGGTAATCTTCCAGAGGCCTTACGAATCGCCCAACAGACGGTTGAACGCTTTCCGGATAATTTCCATGCCCGTTGTAATCTAGCCCAATTTCTAGCGCGGACGGGGCAACAATCTGAAGCACAAAAATGGGCTGTAACGCTGCAACAAGACTTGCCTTTGATACAGGAGTCGTGGGAAAAACTTGTTGAGTCTCTGAGCTACATAGGGGACGATAAAGCCATCGTAAAACTATATCAGCAAAGTCAGAAAAATTCTAAAATGCCCTTCCAAGACTTCTCACCTTTAGTAAAGCACCTTATGGCAGTCGCGCTGGCGCGGACGGGTGATGGTAAGACCGCCGAGAAATTATGGAAAGCCATCTTAAAAGACGATCCGGATTTAGAAGTCGCAGCCGATAATTTAGAGGACATCAAGAATTCAGCCGGTGAACAAAATGGCGCTTGGGCGTTCCCGTTTCCGCAATGGTTCCCAAGAATATGGGTCGAACAAGTAGCCGAATTAAGTATCAATACACACAGCCAACAAGCGGCTAAGCGTAGAGTGGAGCGTATCTTTCATGACAATTTCGGGATGGAAACCGCGTTGCAAATTGTGCTTGAACGGGGCGATCCTTATGGGCGAAGATTAGTGATCGAGTTGTGTTCAATTTATCCGGTAGCGGGGTTGGCTGAATTTGTACAAAGTGCGAATGGGACGGACGCTGACCGGGCGGCAGCTTCTGAATATGCAGTCGATCATGGATTATTGCCCCGTGGCGAAGCCATCAAAATGTTTCAGCGCGGGAAGCAAACCGAGTTACTGTTCTTAAATTATGAAATACACAATGAGCCTGATCGTAAATACTTCCCCAAGCCGGTGCAGCGCTTGTATACGCAAAGCGCTGAAGCAGTTTACAAGAAAGATTTTGATAGTGCCTTGCAATTAGCTCAAAAAGCATTTGAGTTAATGCCTAATGATCCCTCTATTATGAATCAAATAGCGCTGTGTTTAACGGAATTAGGCAAACATAAGGAATGCGAGGCTATATTGCGGCAGAATGCTGAACTGCATCCCGATTACTTATTCGCCCGCTGTGGCATGGCAAATTTATGTATCAGGAATGGCAAGCTGGAAGAAGCTAAAGAATGGATCGCTCCACTTTTGAAAATAGCACGCTTTCATCACTCGGAATTCCGCATGTTGGCATTAACACAAGCTGAATTATTGAAGGCCGAAGGCAAAAAGGATGCGGCACGTTCATGGCTCAATATGTTGGAGCAGATGATTCCCGGTGCCTCATCGGTACCACAAATCAAACGCAAATCATGGCTGCGTTGAGATCAATCTGGGAACAAAATAGGCTAATCATTAGGTTTAGCTTTTTGCCGATATTGTGCGATCCACATCATCAAATCCCATGTATTGCGGACGCTGATGATCAGCAGGACAACCAGAGCCACCGCTAATAAATTCAGTGAGTCGGTCGAACCGGAAAGCAGCCATATGCCAGTGACGATCACCATCACATCCCCGATGATCGGGAAGTAAACATACCATTTCCAATCGCTTTTACTGTAATTCCCGTTGCTCGGGTGGTTGATAAACTGCCGACGTATCCAGAAAGAGTAAATCGTAAATGCGCCACCGATAACCACTACCGCGATCCCCAATGACATCAACCGAAAAGTCGGAATCAGCATCAACGCCGAAATCATCAATACACTTCCGAAGTGGATCAACATCGGCGTGACAAAAGCACTGATGCCCGATTCATCTGTCGCTGCCGGCAAATCCGCCCCCAATGACACCGCGATAAACATCAGGCCGATCAAAGTTGCGCTGGCCGTCCCCATCATAAAGTAAAAAGTTTGCCAGTCGTGTAAGGCTTGCACAAACGGATCAATCATGGATTACCCCTCTGCATTTTCCTGATGAACCTTCGGAAAGATGTCGCATTTCTTCAATACGCGCGTATCGAAGTCAACCATACTGAGGATGAAGTTTAACAGATTTAGAGCAAGGATGCTGAACATGCTTGAGGGACAAATTGCCTTAGTAACAGGCGCACGTGGAATCGGTGGCGCTTGTGCCAAACTGCTGGCTGAACGTGGCGCACAGGTCATCGTGACTTATAAGCAAAACAAGGACGCGGCGGAAAAGCTGGTCGCGGAGATACAAACAACAGGTGGTAAGGCGCAGGCTATACAACTCGATGTGCTGGATGCAGACCAAATTAAAGGCGCGGTTGACCATATCCGCCAGACATTCGGACGTTTGGATATTCTGGTCAGCAACGCGGCAGTCGGTTGGATAGTAAAACCCTTCGAGCAGCTTGAGTGGTCGGAATTTGCCAGTGTCGTCGATAGCGAACTCAAAGCCGCCTTTAACCTGACACAAGCCGTACTGCCACTGATGCGCCAACAAAAATCCGGTCGGCTGATTTATATGTCGAGTAATCTAGCCACCCATACCCTGCCGGACTC
>JACDGI010000661.1 GCA_013821665.1 Anaerolineae bacterium | reverse complement strand
GCCGGAGGGTCAGATTGCGAATCAGTGGCAGGTATTTGAAGATCGCCCGATGGATTATGACGCGTGGGACATCGACATTTTTTACGATGACAAAATGTGGTTGGCTGAACCCGCAACGTCGATCCATGTGTCAGAGATTGGCCCTCTTCGCGCAACCATCCACATCATGCGAAAGGTACTTCACAGCACCTACACTCAGCGCATTTCGCTCACTTATAACAGTCCACGCCTCGACTTCGACACGCATATTGATTGGCGCGAGAAGCATATTTTGCTGAAGGCGGCCTTCCCTGTTGACGTGTTCTCGCCAGTTGCGACCTATGAAATCCAGTGGGGAAATGTCGAGCGCACAACTCATCGCAACAGCAGTTGGGATTGGGCACGCTTCGAGACCTGTGCGCAAAAGTGGGTGGATTTGAGCGAAGGCGACTATGGTGTAAGCCTTCTAAATGATTGCAAGTACGGGCATGATATTCGAGACAATATTGTACGGCTGACCTTACTTCGCAGCCCGACGATGCCTGATCCGAATGCTGATCAGGGGGAACATCGCTTCGCTTACAGTTTGCTGCCCCATGCGGGCCGATGGGATGAACAAACAGCGCAACAAGCTTACGCCTTAAACGATCCGTTGATTGCTTATGTGCCTGAGCAAGCAAACGCCAGCAGCAGCGAAGTCGCGTTAGGCAGCCTGTTCGCTTTTGCAGCCGGAAACATCATGATTGAGACCATCAAACGGGCAGAAGACGGCAACGGCATCATTGTACGTTTCTACGAATTCCAACGTCAGCGCGGTGATGTGCGCTTGGAATGCGGCTTCCCGATTGCGAAAGCATGGCGCAGCAACTTGATTGAGGACGACCAAGAAGAACTTACGGCGGGGGATAAATACGTCGATTTGTTCATTAAGCCCTATGAAATTGTGACGCTGCGATTGATACCTGCACAATAAACCCTGTGCAATTTTGGTTACTTTTACTAAATGAACCAAACTTCTCAGTGGTGAGTAGTTCAGTAGATGAGGGTTCACCGAACCAAGTCTTTGACGGTTCGGTGAGAATTTGTTAGATTTGACTGGATTACCTCGTCAGGTCGATCTTATTTATCGAAAGTTTTTACAGGGGAATGCATATGCGCAATTTTCGTGCAGGGGTTCTACTGGTTCTGTTGACGTTTGTGCTGTCGCTGGCAACCGTCAGTGCACAGGACAAGACATTACATTTGTTATTCAACCAAGATATGCGTACTTCTGATCCGCACATCGCCTATGAAACTGAAACGTGGCCGATGGCCTCCTTGTTTTATGTCGGTCTGGTTAAGCTGAAAGACCCCGGTACACCGATTCCCGCGCTGGCCGAATCATGGACGATCAGCGATGACGGTTCGGTTTATACCTTCAAGCTGCGTTCCGGCCTGAAGTTCTCAAACGGTGATGACTTGACCACCGCCGATGTCAAATACAGCTTTGAACGGCTGCTGAACCCCAAGACTGCCGCCCCAACGGCCTTCATGTTCGAAGTGCTGAAGGGCGTAAAAGATTATGAAGCTGGCACGGCAACCGAAGTCAGTGGTATCAAGATTATCGATCCGCTGACAATTGAATTCACGACTGATGGCCCTGTGTGGACGATGATGCAGCGCTTTGCTCTGCCACCGGGCTACATTGTTTCCAAGAAGGGTGTTGAGGCAGCGGGTGACGACTTTGGTCGCAAGCCGTTGGGTGCAGGGCCTTTCATGATCGACACATGGGAAAGTGGCGTGAAAGTTACCGGTACAAAGAATCCCTATTATTATCAAGAGGGCCAACCGGCATTCGACGGTTTCGACCTGCAACTGAGCATCGAATCCTCGGTTGAAATTCTGAAGATCCAGAACGGCGAGGCTGATATTGCACTGGACTTCGTACCGAGCGCCGATTATCCGACGCTGGCGGCTGATCCTGTGCTGTCCAAACAACTGATCGCTTCACAGGGTTTCCCGAATACCGGCTACGTTATCATGAACAACAACAAAGCGCCGTTCGATAAGGTTGAAGTTCGTAAGGCACTGAGCATGGCTGTTGATCGCGACCGGATTGTCCAACTCAAGAACGGACGTGGCACCCCGATTGGTGGTTTCTTACCCGCCAGCGTGGTCGGTCATAATCCTGACGTGAAAGCACCGACATTTGACCCTGATGCGGCCAAGAAGATGTTGGCGGATGCAGGTTATCCAGATGGTTTTGAAACCACGATGCTATCGAACTTGTTCCCTGATGATGTGGCCTTCGCGCAATCGGTCATCAATGACCTTGGCAATATCGGTGTCAAAGTCACACTGACCTCGATTGATAATGCACAGTTCCTTGATACATTGACCACAAAACCGGATACCTTGGAAATGGTCATGACCAACTGGTACATGGATTACCAAGATCCGTCCGATAACTGGGAACCGTTGCTGAAGTGCGGCGGCTCATACAACTGGGCTAAATTTTGCAACAAGGACCTTGATGCAATCTTCGACAAAATCAACCTGACACCACTGGGTGATGCGCGTTGGAAGGTATTCGCGGATTTTGAGGCCAAAGTAGCCGACCAAATGCCCAATATTCCCCTCATTCAAGCTGTTGATTACTACTTCTCCAGTTCACGCATCAACATCGAAACCGATCCGGCGGTGCTGCTACGCTTCGCAGAAGCTACCCTTAAGTAAGCACACTTCTCTATCGTTATATGAGCAAACATCGGGACATGGCAACCATGTCCCGATGTAGTTTATCTAGGTAAAAATGTGACCGCCTATCTACTGCGTCGATTGTTAGGGACTGTCGGGGTTATTTTTCTCGTGGCTACGGCTACATTCATTATGGTATTTCTGATGCCCGGAGACGCAGCCCGTATGTACGCAGGGCCACGCGCACCGGAAGCAACCGTGCAGCGCATCCGCGTCCTATGGGGTTTAGACCAACCGATGCCGGTGCAGTACATCCGTTACCTTGGACGTGCAATTCAGGGTGATCTCGGTGAATCGACGCGCGATAAACGTCCGGTTTTGCAGGCCGTCATCGAACGATTACCCGCCACTATTCAACTAGCATTGGCCGGTTTGTTTGTCGAGTTAATTGTGGGTATACCGCTCGGCATCTTGGCGGCAATGCGTCCCGGTTCATGGATTGACCAAGTGGCTACATTAGTTGCGCTCATCGGCATATCCATTCCGCAATTTGCGCTTGGGCTGGTCGCACTCTATGTCTTTGGGTTCTTGATACCAATCTTTCCACTTGGTGGATATGGCACCCCGCTGCATTTAGTGCTGCCCGCACTGGTGTTGGGTATCGGCGGAACGGCGTTCTATTCGCGTGTGCTGCGGAACAGTATTCTGGAAGTTACCGGCGAAGATTATGTTCGTACAGCCCATGCCAAGGGTTTGTCACCGCGTATCGTGTTGATCCGACATGTGCTGCGAAACGCTCTCATGCCGGTAGTGACATTGGCTGGTCTCGACCTCGCGACCCTTTTAGGCGGTGTGGTGGTCATTGAGGCCGTTTTCGGCTGGCCGGGGATTGGTTTGCAAGCATGGAACGCTATCCGCAATCAGGATACGCCGATGATTATGGGAACGGTGTTATTTGCTTCAGTGGCCGTTGTCTTCTTAAATTTATTTGTTGATGTCCTGTATATCGCTATTGATCCGCGCGTCCGACTCACATAAGGACATCTCTAACATGATTCAACTCGAAAAACATTCTGAACGTGGTTTCTGGGTACAACTACGCCGCCTACCACGCGCGTGGATTGGTACAGCACTGGTGATATTGGTGGCACTGGCTGCCATTTTTGCGCCACTGGTCGCCCCTGCCGATCCGCTCAAACAATTCCGTGATGGACTCGCGGCAAACGGTACACCGCTGCCACCCAGCGCTCAATTTCCATTGGGTAGTGATAACCTTGGACGTGATGTCCTGAGCCGTATGTTGTACGGCGCACGGGTATCCCTGTCGGTGAGCGTGGTTGCGAACGTGGTGGCTGCGCTGATTGGTACCGGACTCGGATTATGGGCAGGTTTTTATTCCGGCCCGACGGATTGGCTGGTGATGCGCTTTGTGGATGTGCTGCTGGCCTTCCCTGCTATATTGCTGGCACTCGGCATCGGTGCTGTGTTGGAGAGAGGGTATCGAACGGTCATCATCATTTTGACCATTGTGACCTTTCCGGCATTAGTGCGGTTGGTACGCAGCCAAGTTCTGACAATACGCGAACGGGTTTTCGTGGAAAGTGCGCGGGCGCTGGGCGCAACCGACTGGTATATTATCTTCCACCATATCCTGCCGCACACGATTACCGTTACGGTTGTATGGACAACGCTGAGCTTCGCTAATACGATTTTGGTCGAGGCCGCACTCAGTTTTCTCGGCGTTGGAATCCAGCTTCCTGATCCCAGTTGGGGCAACATGATTAACGAGGGACAAAGCCGTTACCGTATCGCACCGTGGATGATTATTGTGCCGACAGTGGCTATTTTGATTACAACACTTGGTTTTAATCTGCTAGGT
>JACDGI010000660.1 GCA_013821665.1 Anaerolineae bacterium | reverse complement strand
AGCGGGTGATTGTCCGTTGTTAAAGGTGAAAACTGTTGTGCCTGTATCGGCGTTTATGACATCGACAGTGCCGTTTTGGAAAGCACGGGCAATCCAAATGCCATCGGGATTCCAATCAACCGCGCGAACGGTGGTACTGGCAGGTGGCGGTGGATTTGCAGGTTCAGAAGTAACAAAAGGTGTTGGTGTCGGTGTAGGGCTGACGAAAGAAACGGTGACCAATAATAACGAGTAAATCGCAATAAATAATTTCATCTGACCCTTCAATCGAGGAGAATTTCCTTGGTGTGAATTGATTCTAGATGGAAGTTGTGGGGATTGATACATCGGTATAGCAATCGGAGGGATTTCATGGGATTAATAAAAGATGTGATGAGATTTGCGACTGCGGAAGAGGCACGCCTCTTCCCTACATGGAATTTCCACTTTTTATGATTTGGTTGCTGCTAGTCAGCGGGTGAAGAGAGCGCCGCGGAGATAATCGGCTTCGTCGGAGAGCATGAAGGCGATAACATGGGCAACGCCATCGGGGATGCCGTAGTTCTGGTGGGCTTTTTGCAGGGCTTCTTCGACGGAGGTGCCTGCACGTTCGGCTGCGGTGATGTCAATGGACAGCTTCAATTGGGTGACGATGTTGCCGGGACACAGGGTGTTGACGCGAATGTTGCGCGGCGCAAGGTGATTGGCGAGTGTCATTGAGAAACCATTCGCGCCACCTTTACTGGCTCCATAGGCCAAGGATGAACTGGGGGCGATCACTCCCGCGCCGGAGGCAACGATGACGACCACGGCGGACTTACTGGCGGCGAGCAGCGGTGTGGCATATTTGGCACATAAAAATGCGCCTTTGACGTTGACATCCATCGTCATCTCAAAATCTTCCAGCGTCAGTTCTTCGGGCTGCTGATACGGGCCGCGCATAACCCCCGCCGCGCACACCAGCTTATCCAGATGACCGTGCTTTTGGCGGATAAAGTCGATCAAAGCGCTGACCTGCTCAGGCTCGCGGACATCGGTTTGGACGAAGTCAATTTGACCGCCGTGTTCACGGAGAGCGGTGGCAGTATGTTCACCGGCTTCTTGATTCATATCGGCGATGACGACTGCTGCGCCGCGCTGTAGACAGAGGCGGGCGGTGGCTTCACCGATGCCATTGGCACCGCCGGTAATCAAGATTACGCTGCCGGTCAAATCAAGCGGATTCGATAAATCGGACATCTGAAATAATCCTATCTACAGGTATGATTGCGTGCTTCAGGCGAGAAAGTGAGCCGTTGCCATACTGGATACTGTTGGGATGATATAACAGCCTTGTCATTATGTGGCATCGTGCTTGACCCTCATCCCCATATGATATATGTTTTATCCATATCGCATCATTGTTACAAGGTAAATTACAAGGGAGTTTATTATGCCACCCCAAATCGGGACTATTTTGACGCTTATCAGCGGTATCAGTTGGAGTTTGGTCTATATCGAACTGATTCGCCGGGGCTTTAAAGATAAAACCTATGGAATGCCACTATTCGCGCTAACCTTCAATCTGGCATGGGAGTTTCTTTTTTCTCTGGTATTTAGAAACAATGGTGACGTAACACTCCAGACGATTATTAACTTTATCTGGGGCTGTTTTGATATTGTGATTGCTTATACCTATTTCCGCTACGGACGCGAAGAATTTTCGCAGCACGCGGATGCCAAATGGTTTGGCACTTGGAGTGTGGCGGCTTTCGTCGTCAGCTTTGCGATCATCTACTTTAGCGCGGTGGAATTCGGGGCGAATTGGGCACCCATTTACACGGCCTTTGCCCAGAATTTGATGATGTCGGTGCTATTCATCGGCATGTTGACCAAGCGTAACGACGTGGGCGGGCAATCCATTTACATTGCTCTTTTTAAGTGGCTTGGGACAGCCGCACCGACCGTCCTCTTTTATGCAAGCACGGGCAGCAAACTGGTTTTGATATTCGGCGCGGGCTGCTTTATCTATGATGCGCTTTATACGTTCCTTCTCTACCGGAAATTCCAAGCTCTAGGGCTTAATCCGTTTACACGCCATCCGATGACGATGGATAAAGTGATTACCGCGACCGCGCTGCCGAAGTAGATTGGATCATCTGGCCTACCCCAACCCCTAAATCCCCACATCAGCTACCTTCGCAGGCTCATTCGCTGATAGCCAAAGCATCAGGGAGGGGACTTTAAAGACTCTTGTAGGTTAGGTCATGTGTGGTGCTACCAATTGGCTACATGTGCGCTTTCATGCCCTGTGCGAGAAAGTGAGCAGTTGCCATGATGGAGACCATCGGGTTAACGCCGCTGGCAGTGGGGAGGACGCTGCCATCCGCCACGTACAGGTTGCGGATTTCGTAGCTCTGACCGCCGGGATCGAGTGCGCCGGTGGCACTGTCACCACCGATGCGGCAGGAGGACATCTGATGGGCGCTGAAAAGGGCGTAGGCGTTGGGTTGTAAGCTGCGTGCTTCGACTGCGTGCAGAAAGTCCTCAAGGCTGCCGCCATCCGCAGGACGATAGAGCATCTGGCGGTTGTGGGGACTGGAAATCTCTTTGGCTCCGGCGGCGATATGGACGCGCAGGGATTCAACTAAGCCTCTAAGCAGGTGGGCAGCATCAGAAGGATGGAGTTTGTAGTGCAGTACCGGTTCGCCTCGGGAGTTGAGGGTGATGTGTCCGCCGTGACGGTCACGGGTGATGGCGATGATGTTGCTCATGTTGTAGAGGTTGCTCATGACCCGTTTGTGCGATGCGCCGGATTCCCACGGGAAGGTGGCGGCGGCAAGACCGGGGTGGACTGGCGCGGTTTCCAGCCTGACACCGTAGCCATGACCATCGAGGTTGGCGAATTGGCGGCTGAGGCGCGTCATCGGTGGGCCTTGCCAGCCGACAACCGGCTCATCAAAGAGGCCATACGTAACGGTCACGGGATGCAGATGGAGGTTCGCGCCGATGTGGGCGTTGCTGAGGCCGGAGCGCATCAATAAAGCGGGTGTGTGGATTGATCCAGCGGCGACGACGACATATTTGGCACGGATGATGACAATGTGCTGTGTGCCGTCTGGCGACTGGATGGAGAGTTCCGCGCCAACTGCCTCGCCGCGTTCGATCAGCAGGCGTTTGACAGCAGCGTTGATGAGGATACGTGTGCCACGCTCATAAGCATCCTGCAAGTATGTTTTCACCGTGCCCTGCTTGGCACCGAAGGTACAGCCGAAGTTGCAGAAGCCACATTCCTCACAGCCTTTGACGTTGCGCGGGATGAATGTCATATCATAGCCGAGGGCTTTGCAACCTTTTTCCAGCGCGGTATTGTTGCCGTTGATGGGTGAGTCTTCTACGCCGACGTTCATGCGCTTGAGAACCGCATCCAAACTGTGTTGAAAATCGACACCCGATGCACCTGTGAAGCCGTAATCATGATCCCATTCGTAGAGGACGTCTTCAGGAGTACGAAGCGAGGCTGCCCAATTGATGGTTGTGCCACCGCCGAGGGTGCTGCCCGCGAGGACGCTCATGCTGAGGTCGCTGGTGGTGAGGAGGCCACCCTTCTCGAAGAGGGATTGGCTGGCGAGTTCGCGTCCACTGAATTCATGGTCGGCGTAATAGCCGCCCTTCTCGACGACGATGACTTCTTGACCCGCCGCGCTCAGTTCACCTGCGATAACGCCGCCACCTGCACCTGATCCAATCACCAGCACATCGGTATATAGGGTCGTAGGTTCGCTGATGGTCAGCGGTTTGATGGGCGTGGGAGCCGGTTCAGTTTGGGGCGGACGTTCGGGATAATGGAGGCTGGCCCATGCCGGATTCGGTTCATTGTTGGGCATGGAGGCATAACAGAGAAAAAGCGCCAAGCGTTTGAGGCTCTGAAAGAACTGCCGCGCGGGGGCAAGGTCGCTATCGCCCCAAGTGCGGAGCGCTTCGGTGCGATCATCCAGCGACATATCCGAGAAGGCTTGCATTTTGCCGACGGCGACACGATTGAAAAGAGGACTTTCAAAGAGGTTGAGGACAAGCTGAAGTTGGGTACGGTCAGTCGTTTCCGTGATTTGCTCGATTCCGTTTTCGAGGGCATCCGCGAGGTGCATTTCGGTGGCGTTGAGGGCGTAGAGGCGCGGATCATCACCGTTTTGGGCGGGGAGGGCTGGAACGAGCGTGTCACAAATGAGAGATAGAGTTTTCTTTTGA
This sequence comes from Anaerolineae bacterium, assembly GCA_013821665.1. Lineage (GTDB taxonomy): Bacteria > Chloroflexota > Anaerolineae > Aggregatilineales > Phototrophicaceae > CFX2. The sequence goes on along the minus strand of JACDGI010000660.1, from coordinate 333 downwards.
GTGGGGTTTAGGAAGGGCATAGGGGATGCAGTCTTTAGTTTTTAGCCGATAGTCGTTAGCCATTCATTATGGAGTATAACAAGTTTAACCCCCTCACCCAAGCCCTCTCCCTTGAATTCAAGGGAGAGGGCTTTAAGTCCTACAAAATATAAGTCGGCTTAACGTGGGGGCGGAACACCCAGCGCATCGGTGAGGGCTTGGACGGTGATACCGAGTTTGGCAGCAGCCGCTTGCAAATCAGGTGGCGGTGGGCCGAGCGCGTCACGTAAGGTTTGCTCGCTGATACCGAGCTTGGCAGCAGCAGCGGCTAAATTCGGGCGACCACCTTGACCC
>JACDGI010000659.1 GCA_013821665.1 Anaerolineae bacterium | reverse complement strand
GTCTATAACATTATCGGGCTTACGTTGGCTGCGTTAGGGATTTTGCCGCCGATTTTGGCTGCTGCTGCACAGTCTTTGCCAGATTTAGGTATCCTAGCTAACTCGTCACGCTTGCTGCGCTATCGGGAACAACCGAAATACTTAGACAAGCCTCTCGATATAACGCGGACACTCCCCGAAAAAACGGTCATGATAACGGACAACCAATCTGTTGACTGCTGCGATGATAACTGTACTTGTGCCGCCCAACCCGTACCGAATGTACAATTATTCTTTGATGCCCCCAAAGCGCCAGAGAAACCATAACAAAGGCGGTAATCATTCCACCTTTGTTATATTCGCATTCAGGTTTATTTTTGGTTTGTCGACAATTGAATCTGAAGAATCCGAATCAAGCCGAAACGACTTCCGCCAGAACACGCACGGCGGTTTCGATGTCATCGAGGGAAGCAAAACTGTAGGTCAGCCGGAGATGATGTTGACCATCGGCGGGATTGACGAAAAAGCCTTCGCCGGAGGCCACCAGCACACCGCGCTCGGATGCCTGTCGTTTGACCACAGCCGCATATTTATTTTCGGGAAGTGTCAGCCACACGAAAAAGCCACCCGCCGGTTGTGTCCATGTCACATCAGGCGGCATATAAAGGTCGAGCGCAGCCAGCATCGTATCGCGGCGGGTTTGGTACAGATTACGAATGTGCTCAAGGTGAGTATCCCAATCGCCCTGACGGCAGAACTCGACGACGATTTGCGCGGATAACGGACTCGCACCGCCGCCCATTTGCGTCGTCCCACAATCCACGCAGCGCTGCACGATTTCGGCACAGGCCACGATCCAGCCAACGCGCAAACCGGGGGCAATCGTTTTTGAAACGCTGCCAATCTGGATGACGTTTTCGCCACCTGCCAACGCGAAATAACTCGGCGGAATATTAGCCTCAAAAGCGAGGTCACGGTAGACATCATCTTCCACAATCATCAGGTCATACTGCCGTGCCAACTTCACAATCGCGGTCCGACGTGCTTCGCTGGCCGTAATGCCCGTCGGATTATGAAAATTGGGAATCGTATACAACAAACGCGGTTTGATCTGCTTGGAGGCCAAGTCCTTCAACAGCGCTTCAAGTTCGTCCGGCAACATGCCTTCGTCATCCATCGGAACAGCATAAAGTTTTACGCCATGATCGCGAAGAACATGCAAACTATCGACATAAGAAGGGGCTTCGACGATGACCGCGTCGCCCGCTTGGGTATATAAACGCGCAATCATATCCAGCGCATTGGTTGAACCAGCGGTGATCATCAGATTTTCAGCACTTAAGTTAAGGTGCTGCTCTTGGTTAATGCGTTTGACGAGATAATCCATCAGCGCGATATTGCCCTGTTCATTGCCATAGGCCAGTGCGTTTGCGGCTTGCGACGAGGTCATCACACGCTGAACGGCCTGTTGGAATGGGAGCGTGTTCAAGGTCGTCGGGTCGGGATGCCCCAACCGTAATGAGATACTGTGCGCCAAGTATAGTCGTTTGATGCACGAGCGACTATAGTTCCTACGGCAGCATGAAGTGTCCCTCAAAACACGGTAAGAGGAAACCCTTGCTCTGTGATTTGAAAATTTCTCTGCGGCTCTGCGCTAAAGGTTCTTGGTTTCGCGGCTATTGAGAAATTGGTTAAAGCCGTTGATAATAACGCCCATTACGCCATGTACCTTCAGGAGTTGAACTGCGTGACCTCATCCACGACCGCCCCTAAAACCGATTATCTTGTCGTTGTGATCGCCTACCTCAGTTTTGTTGTGCTGGGAATCCCCGGCGCGATGCTGGGTATCGCGTGGACATCCGAGCAGTGGCCTTCGATCCAAAAGACCTTCAATCTGGGGTTGGATGCGGTGGGCGCGTTATTTATCACCACCACCATCGGCTACTCACTTGCCAGTGTTTTCGGTGGGCGTTTGTTCGGGCGCTTCAACTCTTCATCTATATTTCTGGTCGGTGCGCTGATTAGTGCGGCGGCTTTCTTGTCGTATGCCTTTTGGCCTTCATGGTGGTTGATCGTCATCAGCGGTGTTGTTGCCGGTTTAGGATCGGGGATGTTAGACTCCGGCATGAACATTTACTTTGCAGCCGTTTTTAACGCCCGCCTGATGAATTGGCTGCACGCCAGCTTCGGCATTGGTACAGTGATTGGTATCGCAATGATCCAAAAGGTGCTGGGCGCAGGTGGTCGATGGGAAACCGGTTACATCATTGCGGCTGGTGCTTATTTGGTGGTGGCGGTGCTGTTCCTAGTCACGCGTTCACATTGGGTCAATGTAGGACGTGGTACACACGAAGAAGGAACCCATGCCGGAATTTCGGCCCGTTCGACGCTGCGTTTGCCGCTGGTTTGGATTGGGCTGCTCATTTTCTTGTCCTACGCCGGTTTGGAAGGCGTTGGCACACAATGGACGTTCCCGCTGTTCAATCGTGGTCGAGGTATTGATCCGATTACGGCAGGCTTATGGTTGGGTATTTTGCAAGGCAGTTTCACTGCCGGACGTATTTTCTTTGGCTTTATCCTCGCTTACTTCCAGCCACGCACGCTTATCCGCGCCTGTTCGCTGCTGCTGATCATCACCACTTTATTGTTAATCATCAATCCGATCCCGAACGCTGCCTTCATTGTGCTGGCGGTCTACGGATTTATGCTGGCCCCCATCTGGGCACTCATGGTCACATATCTACAGGAACGGCTTGGTCCGCTGCACGGTGCCAACGCCATTGGTTTTGTGGTGGCAGCGGCAGGGTTGGGCATCGGTATTCTGCCGGGTTTGGCGGGCTTCCTCGCCAACCGCAGCAGTTTGGAAGTCGTGCCAGTTATCTTGTTTGTGCTGGCGATTGCGATGGCTGGTCTATATGAAATATCGGTCAGCCGCCGCCTGCAAGCATGGCTCTTGCCCACTACGACCTAACAGCATCACACATCGCCAAACGACAGGATGAGACATTGGCTCATCCTTGTTGTCTTTCTCACCTCTTGAACGATGCCCATGCTAGACTATTTGTAGTTATCTTCCATACATCTTGAGATGATCTAATGCGTGACTCACTTGATTTAGCAGCACTCAAAGAGCAGATAACACAGTCGAAAGCGCGAAGCGAACGCAATAAGACATGGATACGCTATATCCAAATTGCAGTCGCCATTATGATTGCGATGAGTTTTGTCATTACGGTTTTATACACGAATCTTCGTCTCAGAGACAAAAGTTTGCTTATTCTAGTCATACTTATTTTGCTACCGGTGTTGATGGCGTATATTTTCTATCCGATGTTTGTGACATGGCGCAATATTCGTGAGTATTCCATGCGCATCATGACCTATGCCCCTGATTTTGTTTATCGCCCCCGTGCCATAAATATGATATGGGAATTGCGAAGTCATTTTTGGCTGTGCATAGTGCTCGTTTCAGCCGCCATCCTGCATGAACAGATTCTTAAATCGCCGCTGGTCGCCATCCTGCTTTATATGCTTCCAACCATACTAACTTACATTTACAATCGCATTATGGTTTGGGTTTATACAGGCGGCTTGCCCCGTGTAAATACCGCGCTTAAAGTTTTGCCAGCAAGTCATCGACTGCTTTACTTTCGGGCGATTTTCATCTATCAAAATCAACAGTTTACCGATGCTGAATTTATTATCCGTAAGATGCTCGCATCACGCACGGACTATGCCAATCCCAATGTTGTCGTCGAACTGCTAATGCTCAGTGAATGTTGGATGCGCCAACAACGTTTCGAAGAAGTCATGGCTATTCTTGAAGCTGCTATAAAAATTAGTCCTATCGCATCGCTCACTTACGCCGATCTTGCCGAATGGTATCTCGATCACGAAGTCGATGCTGAACGCGCAGTTGATTTGTTGGACATTGCACTTGCTAATACGCCCACCAAACAAGTTATATTATATGCCGCGCAACAGGCCATCAGCGCTCAGGCACTCGCCTTAACTGGACGTACTATTCGTGCTAAAGCCTCTATCAATACGGCGTTAGATGCGATAGATAAAATGGCTGCTATCACGGCTAGCGAAGTGAATCGCAGGATCGGATATGCCTATATGGCGCTTGCTGAAACCGAAGCTGCCCGTTCGCATTTTACCCGCGCTGTTGAGCTTGACCCAAATGGTTTATATGGCAATCTTGCACGACAAGCATTAGATTTATTGGCTGCTCCCGCTCAATAAATGTAGTCGTGCTCTGAGGCTGGTACTCAATGCCTATTGTTAATATTGTTATATCAATTAGGATTAATCTCAACTATTAATTAACTTTAAATTGATGAAAGTGCCTTATAGTTGAGAATGAAGCTAGTTGAGAGTAACACATGATTCATTTTATCTATTCAAACCGTTTCAGACTTTTTCACTACTCCTACATTATCCTATTGTTCCTGTCGGGATATTACATCACCCCTGTTCGGGCGGATCAAGATTTGACCTTATCCCTGACAGGCAATCAGAAAATCCACGCCAACCTTTTGACGTTGGAAACCTTTACCCATCAAGAC
>JACDGI010000658.1:2640-4559 GCA_013821665.1 Anaerolineae bacterium | reverse complement strand
TTATTGGCCGCTGCCGGTACGTTTATTCCCCTTTTTGCGACTGGATTATGTTTTCCACAACGCGTCATTTAGACCAATAAGCGCCCATGTCTGGCCGAGTGCTGGCGGTTCTGATCATCGTCCGGTGTGGGTTGAACTCGCCCTCATCAATGGGAAGCATCAATGACTGACTCCCCGGTGCAAACACCGCTTGCAGTCGCCCGTATCCCGAATACGCGCCGATATATGCTGCGTCGCGTCGCCATCAACACTTATATTGCGCTGGTTGGGGCATATGGCCTAAACACCACCCTTTATCTGGTGTTACGGGCAATCGTGGGTGAGCGCTGGGGACTTATCGGACTGTTTAATTCGTTTTTTCATCTGCTGATCTTACCGGCGGTCATCTTACTGCCGCTCAGTCTGCTGTTACGCCGCCGCTGGTTGGTGATCGAACTCATCGCGCCGTTTTTGTTTTTCATCTCAAATTACGGTGGACAATTTCTACCACGCAATATTAATGTACCAGCCGAAGCACCGCGCTTGAATCTGCTGTCATTCAACATCAATAAGGATAACCAGCACACGGATGATGTTATCCGCATCGTGCGCGAGTCCAACGCGGATGTGGTGGCGATTCAAGAACTCAGCACATGGGTAGCCGACGGATTTAACACCCAACTCGCCACACTTTATCCTTACCGCGCCTTACATCCGCAAGCTGATTTTTCAGGGCAAGGTATCCTCAGCCGTTATCCGCTGTCCGCTGATGAATACTGGCAGATCAATCTCGGTCATCAGAGCTTACAGATGGATTGGAACGGGCAGCCTGTCGCCTTCTTCAACGTTCATCCTATCCATCCGCTGCGTGGCATCCAATTTGATGGTCAGTCACGCGCCGAAGAAATTGACGAAATGCTGCGCCGCGCTTCAACCGTCAGCGACCCGGTGCTGATTGCTGGTGACTTCAATATGACCAACCTGAGTGATGATTATGGGCGGGTTACGGAGCATTATGACGATACGTATCAGCAAGTCGGTTGGGGGATGGGCTTTGGTTTCCCCAATTTTGATTACGCTTTTCATATCAAGTATCTGCCGCCCATCGCCCGTATCGACTACATTTTCCACAACGACCACTTTCAAGCGGTGAGTATGCGCGTTGGAACGGACTCGGGTGGTTCGGATCACTTTCCGGTTTACGCCACATTTGCGCTTGCCGGTGGTTCAGGATGACCGCGAAGCGTTTACTCGGACGTATCGCTGTTGGACTGGTCGCGTTTTATGCCATCATCATGTGTTTGATGCTGGTGCTGCGAGCTATGGGTGATGGTGAGTCCAAGTTGATCGCCGGAATCAACATATCGATTACCATCTTATTGATGCCCACGTTGCTGCTCTTTCCGTTGTGTCTGGTACTGCGGCGTTGGCGCTTATCGGTGGTTTTGGCTGTGCCTTTTCTGGCGTTCTTGCTTGCTTATCTGCCCTTCTTTTTGCCACGGTCGATAACCATTCCGGCAGATGCGCCCCGCTTGAAGCTGCTGACCTACAACATCCATTCCGAGCAACTCATCCTTGATCCGATGGTAGCACTTATCCGCGACTCGAATGCCGACATCGTAACCTTGCAAGAAATGAGTCCTCAAGCCAGTGCGATATTCGACAAACAGTTGGCCGACATCTATCCCTATCGTGCGCTTTATCCCTCGCCGGATGGTGTGCCCTTTCATGGTCGAGGTTTGCTCAGCCGTTATCCAATTACCGAGTCCAAAGCGTGGCCGGTTGAGTATCCCATTCCAGTACGGCTGATGCGGGCGGTGGTTGATATGAACGGCACACCGATTACCATCTACAACTTTCATGCGCCGCCTTCCTATCCGATATATGGCGAAGGTTTTGATATTCACCCGCGTGGTCAGCAAATCAAAGATGTGCTGACA